>JAYTDE010000064.1:0-1967 GCA_043736195.1 Burkholderiales bacterium
TCCCGCCCCTACGAAGCCCTGCGCTCGATCGATTCGGCGCCGCAGTTGCCCACCGGTTATGCCGGGATGATTCTTCTGGCGCTGCTGCCGCCGCTTTGGTTTCGGGTGATGGATTGGCGGGTGCGGGGGCTGGGGCGAGGGTCTCATGCTGGTGCTTGAAGGCGAGGCCTTGCATGCGTTGCACAGAATGTTCTTTCATCCAGGGAGCTTGGTACGTCCAAACATGGCGCAATACCCCTAAAACGAACAGACCTTCGATTGGCTGCGCCCTCTGCCAGCCGTTGATGACAACCGAGGAGGACCATCATGCTGAGCGGCAGCTGTCTATGTGGTGGTGTCCGATACGAGATCGCGGGCACGCTTTCGGGCGCGCTCAACTGCCATTGCACCATCTGCCGCAAGGCGCACGGCGCAGCCTTTCGCAGCCGTGCCCGGGTGAACGCCGCCGACTTCCGCTGGGTGAGTGGCGAAGAATTGGTGACCTATTACGAATCGTCGCCCGGCACGCATCGCGGGTTTTGCCGCGTCTGTGGGTCGCCCCTGCTGAGCCGGTTCGATGACTACCCATCCAACTTTGGCCTGCCGCTTGGAGCGCTCGATGTCGATCCCGGGGTCAAGCCAAAACTTCATGTGTTTGTTGCCAACAAGGCGCCGTGGTTTGACATCACCGATGCGCTTCCGCAGTTTCCGGCGCTTCCGGAGAAGAAGCCGCCATGACCGTCCGCAGGGCCGGCTTTCGACTTGATGTTCGAAAGACCTCGTTGAAGATCGAGGGCCGGCGCCGAAGGTCGCCGCATCAAATCGCCATCGAACCAGGAGAATCGTCGTGAGCAACGATCAGCGCTACAAGACCTTCGCCGATTTTTATCCCTTCTATCTCGACGAGCATAAAAACCGGGTGTCGCGCCGTCTGCATTTCGTCGGCACCAGCATCGCGCTCATCATCCTGGTGACGGCGGTGGTCACGCAGTCATGGTGGCTGCTCGTGGCGGCGCTGGTTCAGGGTTACGCGTTTGCGTGGGTCGGGCATTTCTTCTTCGAGCGCAACCGGCCGGCGACCTTCAAGTATCCGGCGTACAGCCTGATGGGTGACTGGCGGCTCTGGTGGGAAATCCTCAGCGGGAAGCGGCCGTTCTAGCGCGGCGAGCTATGGGCGGCGGGCCGTCCACGCGGGAATGGCACGAACGTGAGCCTGTCGTGGCGCCCGCTGCGCATTGCGCCGGGCGCGCATTGCCGATAACCTTGCCGCCTGTCCGACCAGACTTGGCGCAACCATGCAAGCACTCGAAGGCATCCGCATCCTCGACTTCACGCGGCACATGTCGGGGCCCTATGCGACGCTCTTGATGGGCGATTTCGGCGCCGATGTGATCAAGATCGAATCAATGCCGCATGGCGACCCGACGCGCAGCATGGGCACCGCCTTCGTCGATGGCGAATCCGGCATGTTCCTGATCTGGAACCGCAGCAAGCGCAGCATCGCCATCGATACCCGCAAGCCTGACGCCGGCGAAATCCTGCGCCGCCTGGTGACCGGCGCCGACCTGCTGGTGGAGAACTTCCGTCCCGGCGTGGCCGAAGCGATGGGCATCGGCTATGAGTCGGTCAGTGCGCTCAATCCACGCCTGATCTACCTGTCGATCACCGCATTCGGCCGCAGCGGGCCTTACGCGCAGTCGCCGGGCACCGACCCGGTGGTGCAGGCGATGTCGGGCGTGATGTCGGTCACCGGCGAGCGCGGCGGCGACCCGGTGCTGGTTGGCTTGCCGGTCGCCGACTACACCTCGGCGATGGTTGCTGTGCAGGGTGCGCTGCTGGCTTTGTTCGCACGCGAACGGACCGGGCGCGGCCAGCGGGTCGATATTCCGATGCTCGGCGCGCTCGCCTTTGGCCTGACCACCCGGCTGGCGAACTACTGGTGGGGTGGCAAGGAGCCGCAGCGCGAAGGCAGCGCCCATAGTTCGGTC
>JAYTDE010000065.1:0-8886 GCA_043736195.1 Burkholderiales bacterium
TCATCCGCGATCAGGGTCGGATCGGCGGCATTGAGTTGCCACTGATACAGCCCCTGCACCGCGAACTCGCGCGATCGGCGCCGGGCGCTTTTCATCGGGTCAATTCCTCGGCCAGCAGGGCCATTTCCACCGCCACGCGCGCCGCACCGGCGCCCTTGTCGATGCGCGCTTCGGCCTGTGCCTGATTTTCCACCGTCAGAATCGCGTTGGCCACAGGAATCATCCCCTCCAGCTGCACCTGGGTAATGCCGCGCGCCGATTCGTTGCACACCAGTTCGAAGTGGTAGGTTTCCCCGCGAATCACGCAGCCCAGCGCGACCAATGCATCGAATTCATCGGCATCGGCGAGCAGCTTCAATGCCAGCGGCACTTCCAGCGCTCCCGGCACGCTGATGATCTCGATATCGTCTTCAGAAACGCCCAGCCGCAGCAGTTCGTCGACGCAGGCAGCGCGCAATCGATCGCCGATTGATGCGTTGAAGCGTGCCTGCACGATGCCGATACGCAAGCCCCGACCCGACAGCGACGCGTCAAACCCGACCTGGTCGTCACTCATGCATCCCCCTCGCGCCACGCCGACGCACGACCGCACGCGCGGCCAATTGGCCCGTCGGTTCCGTGAACCCTCATGCGGCCTCCGGCGCCAGATACCCGGCCACCTCAAGATCGAACCCGGCCATCGATGGCATCTTGCGCGGATTGGCCAGCAGTTTCATGCGGCCCACGCCCAGATCGCGCAGGATTTGCGCGCCGATACCGTAGGTGCGCAGATCCATCTTCTGCTTCGGTCGCACGCCGGCATTGAGTTCATTCAGCTTCGCCAGCAAGGCCTCGCCACTTTCGCCGGCGTTGAGCAGCACCACCACGCCGCTGCCATGCGCCGCGATCGTGCGCAGCGCAGCGTCTACGCTCCACGAATGCGTGCCGCCGCCAACATCAAGCAGGTCAAGCGCCGAGAGCGGTTCGTGGACGCGCACCAGGGTTTCTTCATCGGCACGCAGCGTGCCGCGCGTCAACGCCAGATGGGCGCCGCCGCCGGCCCGATCGACATAGGCAATGGCATGAAACGCGCCATGCGCGGTGGTAATCGTTCGTTCAGCCGCCCGCGCCACCAGGCTTTCATTGCGGCTGCGGTAATGGATCAAGTCGGCGATGGTACCGACCTTGAGCCCATGCTCGCGTGCGAATTCGATCAGGTCAGGCAGGCGCGCCATGCTGCCGTCGTCCTTGAGTATCTCGCAAATCACCGCCGCCGGCATGGCGCCGGCCAATGCCGCCAAATCACAGCCGGCCTCGGTGTGGCCGGCACGCATCAGCACGCCGCCGGGTTGCGCCATCAGAGGAAAGATATGCCCGGGTTGCACGATATCCTGCGGGCGCGCGCCCGGCATCACCGCGGCCAGCACGGTGTGCGCGCGATCGGCGGCCGAAATGCCGGTGGTGACGCCAACGGCCGCTTCGATCGATACGGTGAAATTGGTGCCGTGCTTGGCGCCATTGTTGGTCACCATCAGCGGCAGATTCAATTGCCGACAGCGCTCCTCGGTCAGAGTCAGGCAAATCAGGCCACGGCCGAATTTGGCCATGAAATTGATCGCCTCGGGCGAGGCGAACTCGGCCGCCATCAGGAGATCGCCTTCGTTCTCGCGATCCTCGTCGTCGACCACCACCACCATGCGTCCGGCCTTGAGTTCGGCCACGATTTCGGTGATCGGACTGATCGCATTGGCGGCTGCGGGTGATTCGCCGGACACCACGGAAAATCGTTGCGCCATCGCGACTCCTTTTTTGCTCAGTGCGAGGGGGAGGATTCTACCGCAGCGGGCACGCCGGCCGACAATTTCCAAATCCCGGAGTACAGGGTGCCGGGGACGGTTCAACCGAGGTTGCCGCTACTTCACGACCAGGCCCTGTCCGGTGGGCAGTTCCAGCACCGGCACGCCGTAGCGGCCGAAAAACAGGTCTTCGGCCGCCTTTTGTTCGCGATAGGTCAGCCATCCGTAGTCGTCGAGCAAAATCTGGCCGCCCTCGACCACCCGTTCGTACAGGATTTCCAGTGCGCCAACCTCGGCCTGCGCCGAGTTCATGTCCAGGTGCAGGAAGGCAATCCGCTGCGGCGCCACTTCGGCGAGCACCTCGGGCACCCGGCCCTGGATCACCTCGATGTTCGGATATTTTTCGAAGCGACGCAGGACGCGACCAAACAGGTTCGGATCGGCATACGCCTGCGGGCTCACATGGCCGGTGCCGATCTGGTCGGGCGGAATCCCTGCGAAAGTGTCATACAGGTACCAGCGCCGCCGGGTGTGCGCGAAGTCCAGCAACTGCGCCGCCACCGCCACCGAAAAACCTTCGAACACGCCGCACTCGACGAAGTCACCGTCGCGCCGCAGACCGTTACGCGCGCACCAGCAGAAAACGTGCAGTCGCCACAGCAGGCTTTGCTCCGTCGGCGACTGTGCGATGGCGTTGAAAGCCCGCATGAAATCAGGGTCATCCAGAAACCCCTGATTGCGGTCGAAGGTGACCAGCATGTCGGCGGCGAAGGTGCGCGCGAACGCTGCGCCGAGGGCGGCGAGCGCCGCTTCGACCGCCTCCGCGGATTCTTTTGTCAAGCCGTAAAACATGAACACTCCCTGGCATTGCTAGCGGCGCACTGTAGCAATACCCGGCGCCAGGCGCCCTTATACTTTCGCCCAAAATCGCACAGGACAATCCGATGTCCCTGACCACCGCCCTCACCACCCTGATACTTTGCGCCGGCTGCATGGCGGGCGCGCACGCGGCCTCCGAACCGGAGTTGATCCAGGCCGCGGCGGCGGGCGACGCCGAACGCATCGTGCGCTTGCTGCGCGCCGGCGCCAATCTCGAAACGCGCGGCAGCGGCGAACGCACCGCGCTGTTGGCCGCGGTTCAGGCCAACCAGCTCGCGGCCGCACGCGCCCTGATTCAGGCAGGCGCCAATGTCAATGCCAAGGATGGCATCGGCGACAGCCCCTATCTGCTGGCCGGCGCGCGCGGCCGAACCGAGATCCTGCGCCTGACGCTCGATGCCGGCGCCGACCTCAAAAGCACCAACCGCTTCGGCGGCACCGCGCTGACCCCGGCTTGTCATTACGCTCATGTCGAGACCGTACGCCTGCTGCTGGCAACCAGGGTCGAGATCGACCAGATCAACCGACTGGGCTGGACTTGCCTGCTGGAGGCGGTGATTCTGGGCGATGGCGGGCCGGCGCATGTCGAGATCGTGAACATGGTGGTCGCCGCCGGCGCCCAGGTCAATCTGGCCGACGCGCAAGGCGTGACCCCGCTGGCCCATGCGCGAGCGCGCGGTCAGGCGCGGGTGGTCGAGATATTGCTGCGGGCCGGCGCGCGGTAGGCTAAGTCGGCGCACGCCCGCATCCGGGCTTACGTCAACGCGGCGCCGCCTTCGGTACGGCGCCGCGCACCTCGAAGCTCGCCTCGTCGAGCAGCTCGCCTTGCGCCCCCACCAGTTTCAGCGTATGCCGACCCGGCCACGGCAGCCAGGTCAGTCCGCGCGCTGCGTTGCCGATTGACTTGCCGTCCAGTTCGAAGTGGGCGTGCGCCGCGCCTTGGGCGTTCAGCAGCAGACGCTGGTTGCGCGCCGGAATATCCGGGTCGAGGGCAATGATCGAGCCTGGCACCGGCGCGGTGATGCGCGCCTGCACATGCCGGGTAGCGGCCAGGCGCACCACGGCCTGCTCGCTGCCGGCTACAAAGATCTCGCTGCGCGCCGGTTCGATCGCCGGCTCGTAGCGCAAAGCCTGCACGACCACCCCCGCAGGCGGCGCCGGATCGTCACCCTTGACGCGCCGGTGCAAGTGCAGCATCAGATCGCGCCACACCGGTGCCGCACCCGACACCCCCGACACATCATGCATCGGGCTACCGCTCGCGTTGCCGACCCAGACGCCGACGGTGAAACGCGACGAGAACCCGATGGTCCAGTTGTCGCGCATGTCCTTGCTGGTACCGGTCTTGACGGCAGTCCAGAACGGTGTCTCGAGCGGATTGGCCAGACCGAAAGCGACGGCACGTGCCGTGCGATCGGCCAGAATGTCGGCCACGATGTAGCTGGCGTTCACATCCATCACCCGGCGTGGCGGCACCTGCGCTTGGCCGGGCTCGAAGCGCAGCGGCGACCACAGCCCACCATTGGCCAGCGCCCGATAGGCATTGGTCAATTGCGCGAGTGTGACGTCCGCACTGCCCAGGGCCAGCGAAAAGCCGTAGAAGTCGCCTGACTCGGTGATCGTATCGAGCCCCACCGCGCGCAGCCGTTCGACCAGGCGATCCGTCCCCACCATGGTCAAGGCCCGCACCGCCGGCACATTGAGCGAACCGGCGAGGCTGGCGCGCAGCGACACCGGGCCGCGATATGACTTGGCATAGTTGCGCGGTATGTACAGGCCGCCGTCGGTCCTGATTTCGACCGGTGAGTCGTCCAGCACCGAGGCCGCGGTAAGACGGCCTTGCTCGATTGCCAGCCCGTAGAGGAACGGTTTCAAGGTCGAACCTGCCTGACGCGACGCCGTCGCGCCGTCCACCTGCGGCGCCTGCGACAGATCGCCACTGGAGCCCACATAGGCCAGCACGTAGCCGCTGGCGTTGTCGATCACCACCACCGCACCGTCTTCGACTTGGCGCCCGCGAAGCTCGGCCAAGCGGGCGCGCAGCGCGCCGCGGGCCGCCGCCTGCACGCCCGCATCGAGCGTGCTTGCGACCCGATCGCCGGCCCGCGTGAGCAGCTTGCGCGCCACGTGTGGCGCCGCATCGGCCAGCGGGAACGCGGCATAAGCACGCGCCAGGACCTGACCCACTTCCACCGTCAGACCATCGCAGGTGTCGGCCGCCGCCGCTTTGCGGCCCGCGGCGCTGTGTTGCAGCGCGAGCAGCCAGCAAGCGCGGTCGGCGACACGCCGGGGCGTGGCGTTGGGCCCGCGAATCAGTGCGGCCGCGATCGCCGCCTCGCGCCGGTTGAGCCCATGCGGCGCCTTGCCAAACAGGCCGTGCGACATCGCCGCGACCCCCTGCAACTCGCCGCGAAAGCCCACCAGGTTCAAATAGGCCTCAAGAATCTCCACTTTCTTCCAGCTTTTTTCCAGCAGCAGCGCCGCCTTGGCCTGGCGCACTTTCTGTGAAAAGCTGCGCGGCGCGTGGTCGCGCTTCAGTTCGGGATCGAGCATGCCCGCCAGCTGCATCGTGAGCGTACTGGCGCCGCGTATATTTCCATTGCCCAGATTGCCGGCCGCGGCATTGAGGGCGGCCTTCCAATCCACCCCCTCGTGCTCGTAGAAACGCTGGTCCTCGGAAGCCAGCAAGGCCTCCTTGAGCGCCGGCGATACCTGGTCGACATTCACCCATGCATAGCGACGCGCGCTATCGTCCAGGCGCAGGCGTTGCAGTTCGCGCCCGCTGCGGTCAAGCAACCAGGCCTCGGAAGAACGCCATTCCAGGCGCACCTGCCGGTAGCTGGGCAACTCGTAAGCCGACGCCGCTGAGGCCGCCAGCAGCAGGGCGCACCAGGCCAACCACCAGCGGCCGCACGTTCTCACGGCAACACCTTGAGTTTCGCGTTGGGCAGCACACCAAACATCTCCGGCGCGTACATCGCCTCGATGCGCGAGGGCGGCAGCGAGAATTCACCGTCCTGGTTCAGGCGCACGGTGTACTCGACCGACCATTTGCCCTTGGGCGCATACTCGTAATAGCTACGAAACGCCTCGAAACTGCGCTCCTCATAGCTGGGCCAGGCCTCGCCACTCTTGCGCTCGCTTGGTTGTGCCACGCTCGAATCGCGCGCCAGGCCGCCGCCCAGAATGGTGGCACCGGCCGGAATCGGATCGGCCACCACCACCCAGGTCATGTCGGCTGCGGCCTCGACTTCGAGCCTGATGCGCAGCACGTCGCCACGCGTATACACATCGCGGGTCTTCTGCTCGATGATGCTGACCGTCCGGGTCAGGCGGTAGCCGGCGGCGAACGGCGCCTTGATCGGCACTGCCGCCAGGCTCTGGATGGTGAGCCAGGGTTTGCCGGCACCTTCATGGCTTAGCTTGAGCGCGCTGGTGGGTCCGGATTCCACTTTGGGCCACGGCAGGTTCAGTGTGCCGCCCTGGGGCTGCGCCGCCCAGACCAGGGTCTGCTGCGCTCGGGCTTCGCTCTTCTCCTCAATCACGGCACGGCTCGTGCCGGTGATCTTTTCGGCGTCGAAACGCGTCGCGAATTTGTCCAGCGCGAGCCCGCCCCACAGGTTGGCCGTGGTGGTCTGCCACGCGCCCTTGACTTGCCTGGCCACCAGGCCGCTTGCCAGGCGCGGCAGATCCTCGCGCCAGCCGGGGCGATCGGCCACCACCGCGATCAGGCGCGCGGCGTTGAGATCGCCGCCCACCATCAGCCACCACCAGTGATCCTCGCGCTCGGTGGAAAACACCATCTTCGTGCCCTGCATCGAAAGGCGCGCGCGCAGCACCTGTTCGGCCGCCGCCATGTGCTCATCGCGCTTCGGCACTCCCGGCAGGCGCTGCAGAATCGCCAGCCAGTCGATCACCGCATGGGTGGGCCACAGCTTGGGTTGCAGGGTGATCGATTCGAGCAGCTTGGGCGTGGCCTTCGCATTGCGCGACAGGGCTTCGATGGCCGCCAGCTTGCGCACCTCCAGATCCTTGGTGGGTGACCAGAAGTTGCGCTGGATGCGCCCCTCGACGAAGGCGATCAGCGCGCCCTCCATGCGTTCGCGCGCATTGTCGGGTAGCGGGTAGCCGGCTTCGTGGGTCACCGCCAGCACATAGGCGGTCAGGGTATCGCTGCCGCGCGAGCCCGGGAAGTAGGCCGCCAGGCCGTCTTCATCGAGATAGTTGGCGATGCCATTGGCCACGCTTAGCCACATGGCGCGATCGCGCAGGCCGATCGCGCGCGAGGTCTTCTGTTCAAGGCAACTGAACGGATACTCCTCGAAATAGCGCCGCACCCCATCCTGCGCACCGGACAGGGTCGGCTGCAAGGCCACGCGCAAGCCGCCGCGGCCGACCAGGGCCTCGGCGGGCGCCGCCACCGGCAGCACGAAACTGCGATCGAGCTGCACAAGGGTTGCCTGTTGCACCGTGATCGGCACCGCCGGCACCACCTTCTGCGCCGACTTGAGCGCGTCGCTGGCGACCTTGCCGGAGGCTTTCTCGGCAGCCTCGATGGTCCAGGTAAGGCTGGTGGCATTGGCCGGCACCACCACCTGCCAGAACACCTCCTGCGCGGCGCCGGGCGCCACGTTGACCTCCTGTGCCGGTGGCTGCGCCTCCAGGCCTGCGACCCGGGCAACAAGCGCCACCCTCATCGCTCGTGCGGTGGTATTGCGCAGGGTGACGCCGGCGCGAAACTGGTCACCTTCGCGCACCAAGGGCGGCAGGCCGGACAGAATCTGCAAATCCTTGGTGGCGCGCACGGTGACGTGCCCGGTACCAAACAGGCCAGGCTCGCCATCGGCCACGGCTACGATCCTGAAACTGGTGAGCGCGTCATTCAAGGGCACATCCAGGCTCGCCTCGCCGTTGGCGTCGAGTTTCAGGTCCGGCTTCCACACCAGCAGAGTGTCGAACAATTCGCGCGTCGGTGCGCGCCCGCCGCCGCCGCCCGGCGGCAAGGCCTTCTTGCCATAGTGGCGCCTTCCCACCACCTGCATTTGCGCGGTGGCGGTCTCGACGAAATAACTGCGCCGCTTGACCATCGCCTCCAGAATGTTCCAGCTGCCGTTGGGCATCAGCTCCAGCAGCGCCTGATCCACCGCAGCTAAGGCCACTTCGGTGCCGGCCGGCGCCGGCTTGCCGTCCGGCCCCTTGACGGCGACCTTGACCCGCACGGTCTCGCGGGTCTGGTACACCGGCTTGTCGGCGCTGACCGCCACCTTGAACTCGTAGGCGGCGCTGCCGACCTGTACTTCGGCAATGCCGAACTTGAACGCCGGCCGGGCCAGGTCCACCAGCGCGGTAGCCTGGCCCTTGTTGTACAAATCCACCCATTCGCGCCGCTCGTTCCACCATTCGATCGGCGCGCGCCAGCCCCATTGCAGCAATGAGGTCCACGGCACATCGCGCACCCGGCCACGCACCGCCAGCACCGAGATGAAAGCATTGGGCGCATAGCCCGCCTTGATCGGCAACGCGATCACCGGGTCGCGGCCGGAGACCGGCAGCACAAGGGTCTCGATCACGCCTTCGCGCTCGATCGCCACCCAGGCGGTGGCGCTGCGAAACGGCATGCGGATCTGAAATTTCGCGGTCTCGCCCGGGTTGTAGCGCTTTTTCTCCGCCAATACGTCCATGCGGTCGGCGTTCTCGCCGCCGAACCAGGATTCGCCGCCGGCCACCCAGATCGAACTCGACGCCGCCGCCACGTTGCCGCCGGCGTCTTCGGCCTCGGCCACCAGCAGCACATTGCCGGGCTCGTTCAAGTTAGCCTCGCACAACAACAGGCCGCGTGCATCGCTCCTGCCCTTGCAGACGACGCCCAAGTCCTTTTCCTCGGTCTTGTTGTCATAGGTATAAAAACCGCCGACAGTGCGTTTGCGCGTCGACAGCGTGGTCTTCAGGAGGCCCTTCACGCGCACCGGCGCATCCGCCTTCGGCCGCCCGTCTAAGCCCAGCACCAGCACCTGCAGGCGTGCCACCTTCCTGACCTGCACCCAGCTCTCGCTCTTGATGCCGGCCAACACCGCCGCCGGCCACAGCGTGGTCACCCCGCGCAGGGTCTGCTCTTCGCCATTCGGATCGCGAAAGCTCATCTCGGTCAGCAGTTCGCGCGGCCGGTCGATTTTGGGCAGGCCCTTGACCATGTAGCGCGCGGTGCCATCGGCTCCGAGCTTGAGTTGATTCT
>JAYTDE010000066.1:0-3425 GCA_043736195.1 Burkholderiales bacterium
GTCTTGTCGCCCGGTTTCTGATCGCGCGCCCAGTAGACCAGCGGTTTGCCCTTGAGAGCCCACTGCTTCTTGCCGTCGTCGCGTGAGACTAGAGTGTACTCGCCGCTGGGGCGGGCGCTGCCCACTGGCCAGGAGCGGCGGCCAGTTGGCCGCGCAGGGTCCGTTGCATACCGGTTCGTCCTGGCCGGCGGCATCACGGTCGAAGGTATAGAGGGTCATGCCGGTGGCGCCGGTGAGCACACCGCTGTCCATTCCGGCGGGCGACCCGGCGCACGCGGCAATCGTAAGGCAAGCGGCACGCGTTGCCACAAGGCGTTGATCCATCGGATCGTCTTTCGCAAGTCGGGCAAGCGGCCCGTCATGTGACAAACGATCCGCCGGCCGGATTATTCCATCGATCCATCCGGGCGGTGGCTTACAGCCAGCCTACTTGGGATTGGCGCGCACGTCGTCGATTGCCCGCGCAAGGGACGCGTACTCTTCACAGCCGCGACCGCAGATCCGCTCAAGCCGGTTCAACTGAGCCACAGCAAGCTGCAGATTGCCGCGCAGCAGGTAAGCCTGACCGATGTATTCGGTGGCGCCGCGATGCTGCGGATTGAGTTTGAGGGCGGTGCGATAGTGCTGCATCGCGGTTTCCCAATTGCCGGCATTGCGCATGGAAAATCCGAGGTAACTCTGTACGTTTGCATTCTCCGGGTCACGCAAGGCGGCCTTGGACAACAGCGCAATGGCGGTCTGCCAGTCGCGCGCCGCAACCGCGATGCGGCCGGCGGCGTAGTCGGGATCGATCGCGGCGTTGGGCGCCGCCTTGGGCGCATCCTTGGAATCCGACTTGGGCTCGGGCTTGGGTGCAGGTTTGGGTGCCGGCTTGGGTGCTGGGGGTGGTTCATCGGTTCCGGCAGCCAGACCCAGCGTTGGCATGCCGGCGAGCAAGGCAATCAGAAGAGTTGCAATCAAGCTGGACATGCGCATTTCAATACTCCTTTGATGGTGTGCAAGCAGGCCGGCACAAAAGTGCAGTAAAGCGATTCGTCGAGGTGGCAACGGAACTTACGATACGAGCAACGATACGGATGCCTTAAACTTTACAACCTATGTCAACCAGATTGATGAAAAAAGGATTGTTCATGTTCGGAGATACGTTCGCAGGCAAGGTAGTGCTGGTGTCGGGGGGCAGCAGCGGCATCGGATTGGGCATTGCGCAGGGGTTTCTGGCTGCCGGTGCCAAGGTGACCGTCACCGGTCTCACCGAAGGGGAACTCGGCGAGGCGCGTGCCGCCGGCATCATCGCTGTGGCCCTGGATGTGGCAGATCTTGCGGCCTGCAAGGCGCTGGTCGCCGGCTTCAACTCGCTTGACGTGCTGATCAATTGCGCTGGCATGATTCGCCGCGCCAATGCTGAACATGATCCCGAAATATTCGCCCAGGTGATCGACGTCAATCTCAACGGCACACAACGGCTGTGCGCACTGGCGCGGCCATTGCTGGCCAAGTCCCGCGGCGCGATCGTCAACACCGCCTCGATGCGCAGTTTTTCAGGGGCCTCGGTAACGCCTGCCTACAGCGCCTCCAAAGGCGCGGTCATGCAGTTGACCAAGTCGCTGGCAATCGCCTATGCCGAAGATGGCATTCGCGTCAACGCGATCGCGCCGGGCTGGGTTGCTACAGCCCTGACCAAGCCCTTGCGCGATAACCCGGAAGCCAACAAGGCGGTACTCGATCGCACGCCAATGAAGCGCTGGGCCGACCCGGCCGACATGGCGGGTCCGGCCATGTTTCTTTGTTCGCCCGCAGCCGCGTTTGTCACCGGCGTGATTCTGCCGGTGGATGGCGGCTACCTTGTGATGTGACAACCGGCCCGCGCCCCGCACAGACTGCGGTCGCGCACCGCGGCGAAGCCGTCGCAGCCTCGATACTTCTTCCTGGACTGGCCGCAAGTCCGGGAAACCGGTTTTGTTCCATGTTTGGGCTGGAGCAATCTTTGGGTATAAAGAGTTTCGGCAATTGCCGTCTTCAAAAAGTCGATAAAAATCAGGTAGTTCCGGATTTTTCTTGAGACTCCTCCGACGGGCGGCTTGCGTGATAATCGCTTTGCACCGAACTTAAGTGTGAAGGTCTTGGGTCGTCGATCGATTTCTGGAGGGGAATGCGATGAACGATTCGTCCGTGCGCGCTGCGATGCATCGTGCCTGGCGAATTTGCGCCACGCGCGGCCTTGCGGCCGCCGCGTGCGTCTGCCTGTGCCAGGCGGTAGCCATGCTGCTGGCACCCGCCGCTTTGGCGCAAAGCGCGCCAGCGCTATCGATCGCGTTCTATTACGGCGCCAATCCACCCTTCGACGAACTCAAGGCCTTCGACATCGCGGTGGTCGAGCCCGACCATGTGCCGGATCCGAAACCGCATCGACGCGACGCCGCGGTGGGCGCCTCGGAATTGTTCGCCTATGTTTCCTTCGGCGAGGTCGAACCGTCTCGCGCCTATTTCAAAAGCATCCCGCCAGGAATTCTCAAGGGTGAAAACCAGGCCTGGGGCAGTTCGGTGGTCGACCAGACCGCGCCGGCCTGGCCAGCATTCCTGATCGAACGCATCCTCGCACCGTTGTGGGAACGCGGTTACCGCGGTTTCTTTTTCGATACCCTCGATTCCTACCACCTGATCAGTGCTACACCGGAGCTGCGCGCAATCCAGGAAGCGGCCATGGTGACGACCCTGCGTGCGGTGCGCGCGCGCTTTCCGGGCATCCGCCTGATATTCAATCGCGGCTTCGAGATCCTGCCGCAGGTGAAGGACATGGTCACGGCTGTGGCTGCCGAATCCCTGTATCGCGGCTGGGATCAGGGGAAAAAACAGTATCGTGAGGTACCGGCCGCCGATCGTGAATGGCTGCTGGGGCAACTGCAAACCGTGCGCACGGCCTACAGTTTGCCGGTGATCGCGATCGACTATGTGGCGCCAGCCGAGCGCGCATTGGCGCGTGACACCGCGCGCCGCATCATCGATCTCGGCTTCACGCCATGGGTCGCCAATCCCGAGCTCGACATGCTGGGCGTCGGGCGTATCGAGGTTGTGCCGCGCCGCGTTCTGGTGTTGGCCGAGATGCCGGCGCAGCAGGCGGATTTCCACAACGCCGACGCCCAGCGCTTTCTGGGCATGCCGCTCAATCACCTGGGTTACGCCTATGATCTGCTGGACCCGCGCAGCGAGGCGCTGCCCGAGGGTGTGTTGCGCGGCCGTTATGCGGGCATCGTCACCTGGCTCGCGCCGACCAACGGGCAGGCGCAGACCAGGGTATCGGCCTTTCTCAAGCGCCAGATCGACGATGGCATGCGGGTCGCGGTATTCAACCAGTTTCCCTTCAACCTCGACCCGCCGATGATGCGACAGCTCGGGCTTGCGACTGTGGCAGGCGTGGGGTCGCAACG
>JAYTDE010000067.1:0-1556 GCA_043736195.1 Burkholderiales bacterium
CGCCGATGCCGACTGCGAGCGCACAAAACCACGCAGCAATCCTGAACTTGTTCATGATGGTCTCTCCTGATCCTGATTTTGGTCCCTGGCAGGCTGAAGGCGCCCGGCGCGCCTGCAACTGCAATTCGCCTGCTTGTCGTCGGGCATGCGGATTGCCTTGCTGCGCGAAAGATCATCCGGGTGCTTGATGTCGACGATCAGGATGCTGGCCATGGCAGATTCACGGGGCCGAACCAGCCCGCATTGTCCGACAAAACCGGAAATCGCCCATTTCAGTTTCAGCGGCAAGGCCACCGCGGCGCGGTTGCGAATCAGGACGGATGCATGGCGCCTAAGCCTGATGAAAGGGTTCAGGCGCCCGCCGGCGCACTGCCCTGAGAAAGCGTGCCCACAATGCCTTGCGCGACCAACGATGCGATCTCCGCGCTGCCGTACCCGACTGAGCGCAGCAGTTCTTCGCTGTGCTCTCCCAGCTTCGGCGGGTGCATGCGCAGCCGCAGCCGCCGGCCGGATCAGACTCTCCGCCGGGATACCCAGGCTTTTGTGCAGGCGCCAGATCACTTTCAAAGACAGCGGTCGCTTGCGGTTGAGCACCTCGTAGATGCGATTGGTGTCGCCGATCATCGGCACCAGGTCTTTGACGGACAGGCCGCGCTGCTCCATCACGAATCTGATCGCTTCGACCGGATCGGCAGATCGATCGCGTAGTGTTTGCGCTCATAGGCCTCGACCAGCGTTACCAGCACATCGAGCCATTCGCCTTCGGGCGTATTTAGCCTGGCCATCATCAAGGTTTCGATTTCCTTGAGGGCGGCGCGATGGTCGGCTTTGGTTTTGATGGGTTTGATATTCATCGTTCGCCTGGTTCATTTCCGAAACCGCGTTGGCCGCGCAACTCAATCCGGCGTGTTGGTATCGAAGGTAACACGCATGTTCTCGGCAATTCTTCAACGAACCTTGTATTCCTTGATCCGGGTGTTTTCGACAAGTAGGTTCATTGTCGCCAGTGTGAATACCTTGCCGTCAGTCGCCTTTAGCAGCCGCCGCATATCCTGGCGGCGGACCTTGAAGCCCCTACCTGCAATGCATGCAATCACATCGTATTTATGCCCTGTCTCGTCGCGAAGCGTCCTGAGCCTCTGGACGCGAGAGACCTTGTCGCGCGCCGTACCGTCGTCTTCGGTCAGCTTCGCCTCGATAAGCGCGACCGGATTGAATTCATCCGGGATGATGAAATCCGGAGCCTGGTCAACGCCATTGATGCGCTCGGCGCGCTTGGTTTCACGAAAACTGACTTTCGCAGCGGTGAGAACATCCTTGATTGCACCTTCCACAATCTCGCCAACAAGTTCGCTCTTGCCGTCGCGGTGTGAAGCAAACGGGCGACCAAGGAAACGTTCGTAAAGCAAAACCGGATACGGCACACCGAGGTCAGCCAGCGGCTGCACGCTGGCAATCCCGTGTCTTGTATCTACCTTGTCGAGACGATGCAGGACGGTTTCGACGGTGCTGGTTGCGCCCTGCAACAGGGTTTGCACTCCGGCGTCAATCATGGC
>JAYTDE010000068.1:0-1674 GCA_043736195.1 Burkholderiales bacterium
GACCCCCTGGCTCTTGCTGCTGGCCGCCTGGTACGCGATCGCGCTGTCGGGGCTGGTCAATCCCTCGCTGATGCCGACGCCGCACCAGGTCGCCGCGCGTTTCTGGGAGCTGCTCAAGGGTGGGCGCCTGCCGCTGGACATCTGGATGTCGACCCAGCGCGTGTTCCTGGGCGTCGCGCTCGGCACCCTGCTGGCGGTGCCGGTCGGTTTCCTGCTCGGGTGGTATCGCGAGCTGCGCAGCTTCGTCGACCCTCTGATCAATTTCTTTCGCGCGCTGCCGCCGATCGCGCTGATTCCGCTGGTGGTTGTGTATTTCGGCATCGGCGAACCGGCCAAGGTGATCATCCTCTTCTACGCCTCCTTTTTCGCCGGCGTGATCGTGATGTACGAAGGGATTGCGCAGATCAGCCCGATCTACGTGCGGGTGGCACGCACTCTGGGCGCTACCGATCTGGAGATCTTTCGCAAGGTGATCGTGCCACTCGCGGTGCCGCACATCCTCACTGCGCTGCGCGTTTCGCTGGGCGTGGCCTGGGCGACCCTGGTGGCTTCCGAACTGGTGGCCGCGCAACAAGGCCTGGGGGCGCTGATTCAGAATGCAGGGTCGTTCTTCCAGCTCGACATCATCTACGTCGGCATCATCTGCATCGGCTTCATCGCGCTCGGCATGGACTTGGCGCTGCGCGCGGCCAGCCGCCGCCTGGTGGCCTGGCAGGATCGGATCGGCACATGAATTCAGCCGCCGCCGTCACGCCACGCATCGTGTTCGACCGGGTTTCTGTGAGCTTCGACACCGCCGCCGGCCCGCTAAAAGTCGTCGAGGACGTGTCGTTCGCCATCGCCGATCGCGAGTTCGTCTCGATCATCGGCCCCTCGGGCTGCGGCAAGACCACCATGATGAACATCGTGGCGGGCTTTGTCGCACCCTCCGGTGGCAGCGTGCTGCTGGACGACAAGCCGGTCGGAGGGCCGGGGCCGGAGCGTGGCGTGATCTTCCAGGAATACGGCGTGTTTCCCTGGCTCACGGTGGCGCAAAACATCGGCTTCGGCCTGGGTCTGGCTGCCAATCGCCTGCCGGCGAGCGAAACCGCCGCGATCGTGCAGCGCTACATGGGCCTGATGGGTTTGAGTGACTTTGCGGATGCCTACCCGAAAACCCTGTCTGGCGGCATGCGCCAGCGCCTGGCGCTGGCGCGCGCCTATGCGGTCAAGCCGCAGTTCCTGCTGATGGACGAGCCCTTCGGCGCGCTGGACGCGCAAACCCGCTCGAACATGCAGGACCTGCTGCTCGAGGTACTGGCAGCCGAGCGCAAGACCGTGATGCTGATCACCCACTCGGTCGAAGAGGCGATCTACCTGTCGTCGAAGATCATCGTGGTCACCGCGCGACCGTCGCGCATCCGCAGCGTCATCGACATTCCATTCCCCTATCCACGCGACGAGAGCCTGCACGAGCAAGCCGAATTCGGCGCACTCAGATCGCGCATCCGCGATCTGGTGATGCAGGAATATGCGGCGCAACAACGACAATCGGCCAAAACCCCGGCCGGCAACGTTTCATAACCAAGGAGAAGACAACATGCATAGTTCGCACAACGGCATTTCCCGCAGAACCTGGCTCAAGAGCGCCGGCGCCGGCGCGGGCCTGGCACTGAGCGGCTTTCCTGCCATCGC
>JAYTDE010000069.1:0-8128 GCA_043736195.1 Burkholderiales bacterium
GCGTATCTGGCAGGCGCGCTCTGGCATGCCCACGAAATGGTGTTTGGCTTCGCGCTCGCGGTGGTGGTCGGATTCCTCCTTACCGCCGTACAAAACTGGTCAGGCCGGCCGACGGTGAGCGGGCCCGGGCTGAAGGCGCTGGTGCTGCTGTGGCTGGCCGGCCGGGTGCTGGTACTGAGCCCTTTCGGCTTTGCAGCGGCGCTGGTCAACGTGGCGTTCCCGTTTGCCGCAGCGTTCGCGCTGGCGCTGCCGTTGATCGCGGCGGGCAATCGGCGCAACTATTTTTTCGTAGCCCTGCTCGTTGTCATGGGCATCGCCTCGGGAGCGGTGCACCTGGCGCAACTCGATGTGTTGCATATGCCGGACTGGATCGGCATTCGCGTCGGCCTCGATATCGTTCTGTTCATCGTTGCTGTCATGGCCGGCCGGGTGATACCGATGTTCACCAACAACGGTGTCGCCGGCGCCGGCGCCGGGCGCCATGTGACACTCGAAAAGCTGGCGCTGGGCTCGATACTGGCGCTGCTCGCGCTTGATTGCCTGCAATGGCGCGGACTGCCGCTGATCGCCGTGACCAGCATCGCGGCCTGTGCACACGCTGCCCGCCTGTCCCTGTGGCGCCCCTGGAAGACCCTGCGTGTGCCGATCGTCTGGGTGCTGCATGCGGCCTACCTGTGGGTCCCGCTGCATCTGGCCCTGCGCGCACTGGCCGAGGTCGGCTGGGTCGCCGCCAATCTGGCGACACACGCGTTTGCCGTCGGTGCGATCGGCGGCATGACCATCGGCATGATGACCCGCACCGCGCGCGGCCACAGCGGTCGACCGCTCACGGCCGACCGCTGGGAAGTCGCCTGCTATGCCCTGATCCTGGGGGCGGCACTGGCGCGCGTGGCGTTGCCGCTGGCGCTGCCGGATTTTTATTTGCTTTCGGTGCGTGCCTCGGGCCTGCTGTGGTCGGCCGGATTCGCGCTGTACGCGATCCGCTACTGGCCGGCGCTGACGCGGGCGCGCCTGGATGGCAAGCCCGGTTGAGCTTGCCGGCGCGTGCCGCGCGCCCCGCTTGTCAGCAAACACTCGAAAGCTGCGCGCAACGGTCCATGCGCGTCGACCCGCCGCAGGAACTCGATCTCGCGTAACCCGCCCTTGGCGCGCAGTGCAAGCACCGCCGACTGCCTGTCCGCCGCGCTCCAGGCCTCCACCCCGCCCAAGGCCAGCAGAAACGGCGCCAGCCTGTCCCATGCCGCCCACTCGTCGCGCGGCCAGCGCGGTGTGCCGCCGATCCCGAATCGGCGCAGTGCCGCCTGTGCCGCCGTGGTACCTGATTCCCAGCCGCGTGCCAGACCCAGGCCCGGCACCAGCGGTAACCATGCCCGGCGACCGGCTTCCGGCTGCCAGACCATGTGGCCGCTGGCCATGCGCAGCAATAGTGCAGCGCTCGAGCGATGCGCCGGTTGCCGGCGCATGCGTTCCTGTTCCGCCGCCAGCAAGCGCCGCGGTTCGGGCGCGATCGGCCGGAAGCCCAGCTTGTAGTAGAACCACCATGCCCCCGATTCGATGCCTTCCTGGTTGCCGTAACCGAGTTGGTAAGGCTCGATCGAAAATGCCCGCGCACCCAGCAGATGGTGGGCGCAAGCCAGCACGCGCGCGAACAAATAACCCGCCTCGGCGCCACGAAAAGTCGGAAACACGTTGAAGGCCACCTCGGCGCCTGCCAACAGGCAGTCGGTCTGCACATAGCCTACCGGCACCCGGTTGCGCAGCATCAGCCAGCCGTGCACCACCGGCAGTGGCAGGCGACGCTCGGGCAGTGAGCCGATCAGCGCGAACGCCAGGCCGTCACCATCGTCTACCAGCATCACATCGCGCAGGTCGCCCCAGGAAAATGCGGCGAGGTCGCGTCCGCGGGTGAGCATCGCCTCGCGTGCGAGTTCGATCAGCACACGTCCCTCAGTCGCGCCGACCCGCCGCACGCCCGCCGGCTTGCGCTGCAGCTCCACTTGCAGGTCGGGGCGTACGGCACTCGGCGGCGAGGCGCGCAACACCCAGGGTGCGGCGGCATGCCAGGCCAGGGTGCGCGAGGGGAATCCGTGCCCCGGTTGCAGAACGAAAGCGGTATCGATACTGTCGTGGATGTGCTCGCGCGCGAAACTGTCGCCCGCCATCCCTTCGATGGCCTGGGCCAGGAATGCCGCATCGGTCAGGTTGCCGCGCAGGCGATCGACGATCACGCGCAGCGGCAGCGCCGAGCGCTTGACCGCCTCGGCCTGATGCCACGGCAAGAGCAAGGGCAACGCCGCCTTGAGCCGTGCTTCGAATTCCGGCACCGACCAATCGATGCGAAAGCGCCGCGGAAAACGCAGTGCCAGCCAGCGCGCCTTCATCCAGAAATAGTTGTAGTGGGTGGCGGTACCGGCGATGCCGCTGTCGGCCAGCGCCGCGCGCCAGCGCGCCAGATCGGGGCGCCGCGAGAAAGCACGCGACTCGCGCCGCACCGCCGCCAGCAGGCGCGCATCGTCCGGATAGGCTGCGATGAAGCACAGAATCTCGTGATAGCGCGTGAGCGTCGCGGCGCTGCCGAAGCTTGCACCACGCAACTGCGCCAGAAGTTCACGCTTGCGCGTGCCGGCGTCGCCACCGTACTGCAGACGCAACGCCTCCAGCCGGCGCAAGCTTGTCGTCTGTGTGGCCACGCGCTAGAAGCGGCAACGCCGCCGCGCATACGGCGGGCGATCGGGCGACGGCGATTGATCGCTCACCGCTATTCCAGCGAGATGTTGGCGTCGCGCGCGACCGCGCGCCAGTTCTCGAAATCCTTTTTCACGTAAGCCTCGAAAGTCCTGGCGTCCTGCTCGATCATTTCGACGCCGAGTGCGACGAAGCGCTCGCGCACCGCCGGCTGTGCCAGCACCCGCGCCAGTGCAGCGGCGAGCCGGTCCAGCACCGGCCGCGGCGTGCCTGCCGGTGCGAACAGGCCGGTGAAGGTACTGACCTCGTAGTCGCCCAGCCCCAGTTCCGCAAGCGATGGCACTTCGGGCAAGAGGGCCGAGCGCTTGCGGGTGGTCACCGCCAGCGCACGCAGGCGCCCCTCCTTGATATGCACCATCGAAGCGGTGAGCTGGTCCATCATGGTCTCGACCTGACCGCCGACCAGATCGATCAGCGCCGGCCCTGAACCCTTGTAGGGCACATGGATCAGTTTCAGCCCGCTTTGCTTCATCAGCAACTCGAGCGCGAGATGGTTGGAGGTGCCGGTACCGGCGGAGGCGACCGACACCCTTCCCGGCCGTGCCTGGGCCTGCGCCGCGAACTCGCGATAGCTGGTGATGGTGGTCTTGGCGGAGGCGGTCAGCACGATCGGCACCGCCTGGATCGGCCCGACCACGGCCAGGTCACGCGTCGGATCGTAGGGCGGGTTCTTTGCGGTGGCAGGCGCCACCGAGATGGTGCTGGAGGAACCCAGCACCAGGGTGTAGCCATCGGCCGCTCCCTTGGCGACCTGGCCGGTGGCGACCATGCCGCCGCCGCCCGGTCGATTCTCCACGATCATCTGCTGGCCGAGAATGTCCGACATCGGCTGCGCGATGATGCGCGCGGTGATGTCGACATTGCCGCCCGGTGCGAAGGGCACGATGATGCGCATCGGCTTGTTGGGGAATTCCTGCGCCCATGCGGCATTCACCGCCAGGCAGGCCGTTGCGGCCAGGGTGCCCATCCATCGTTGCCATGCTTGCACGCTTGTCTCCCTTGTTTTTGTGATGCGATAGCCGCAGTCGATCCTGCTGTGCGTTCATTGCGTGCCGGCCGCGCGGTTTCGACAGCCGCCTTCAGCCGACTGCGCGACGCATCGAATCCAGCGAGGATAGCTTCAGGCGCGGCCCCGAACGCATGAACTGGCCCGGCAATTCGCGTCGCATCACCGCCTGCACCCGGCGCGCCACCGCCGCCAGCGCTTCGAGATCGATGCCGGTCTCATAACCGCACTCGTGCAGCAAATACACCAGATCCTCGGTGCAGATATTGCCGCTGGCGCCGGGCGCGAACGGGCAACCGCCGAGACCGCCGAACGAAGATTCGTATTCGCGGATGCCCAGCGCCAGCCCGTTCATCACGTTGGCCAGGCCAATCCCGCGGGTGTTGTGGAAGTGCAGCGCGATGATCGCCTCCGGGTGCCGCGCGCGGATCGCCTCGACCGTGCGGGTCACCACCGGCGGCGTGGCCATGCCGGTGGTGTCGCCCAGGCTTATGTGGCGCGCGCCGCCGGCCATGTAGGCGTCGACGATCTTGAGTACGTTCCCGATCGACACTTCGCCTTCGAACGGGCAACCGAAGGCGGTGGCCACCGCCCCGCGCAAGGCGATGCCGTACTTTTTGGCGATCGGCGCGAACTCGTTGAAATCGGCGATCGCAGCGTCGATCGACTTGTTGAGATTGGCCTGGCAGTGCGTTTCGGAGGCGGAAATGAACGAGGCCATCATGTCGACCCTGGCGGCCGCCGCGCGCTCGGCGCCGCGCGCGTTGGGCACCAGGGCGGTCAGGCGCACGCCTGCCTTGCGCTTGACCATGTCCATCAATTGCGCGGCGTCCGCCAGCTGTGGCACCGCGCGTGGCGAGACGAACGAGGTGGCCTCGAAACTGGCGACACCGGCATCGATCAGGGCGTTGAGCAGTTCGGCCTTGACTTCGGTGGGAATGAATTCCTTCTCCGACTGGAAGCCGTCGCGGGTGCCGACTTCGGTGACCAGAACGAAGCGGTCGGTGACAGGGTTGGCAGGCGATTGCATGAGAATCCTTTCAGGGAGTTGACTTGCTTGTTGAGGCGGCCTTGCGGCGCAACACGGGCACCCTTGCGGGCATTGGTTCAGACGCCATCGGCGGCTGCCGCATGCGCTTCCCGGCAGACGTGTAGACCACGGAACCTTCGCGCTTGTCGACCATCAGATCACGCCGCGCGCGCGCAAATCGGCCACCGCATCGATATTGAAACCGAGTTCCGCGAGGATGGTATCGCTGTCCGCGCCCAACAGCGGCGGCGGCCGGTGCACGCGGCAGGGGTCGTCGCTGAACTTGATCGGAAAACCCAGCACGTCGAGCTTGCCATGCTGCGGATGGTCGATGCTGATGCGCATTTGCTGGTGCCGGGTCTGCGGATCGTCGAACACCTGTTCCAGGCCCAGTACGCGACCGCACGGCACACCGGCACGGTTGAGCAATTCAATCCAGTGTTCCACCGAATGGGTGCGGGTGCGGGCGTTGATCTCGGCATTGATCGCCACCCGATGCTCGAAGCGTGCTTCATTGTGCAGAAAGTCCGGATGGTCTTGCAGATGCCTGAGATCGAGCGCCTCCAGCAACTTCACGTAAAACGCATCATTCGACGGTGCGATCGCCACCTCACCGTCGGCGGCTTCAAACAGGCCGTAGGGTGAAGCCAGTGCATGGTCGTTGCCGGTACGCAGCGGCTGCTTGCCGGTGGCGAAATAATTGGTCGCCAGAAACGCCAGCATGCTGGTCATGCCGTCGGTGAGCGCGGTGGCCACTTCTTCGCCTTGGCCCGTGCGATTGCGGCGCACTAGCGCCGCCAGTATGCCCATCGCCGCCTGCGAGCCCGCCACCAGGTCGGAGATCGGCGGTGCGGCGCGCATCGGCGGCCCGCCTTCGTCGCCATTGACGCTCATGAATCCGCTCATCGCCTGGGCGATGAAGTCGAACGAGGGGCGCGCGGCATAAGGCCCGTCCAGGCCAAATCCGGTGACGTGGCAACTGATGATGTCCGGCTTCAAGGCCGTGAGTGCGGCACGGCCGAATCCCATCTTGTCCATCACGCCAGGACGGTAATTGTTGACCACCACGTCAGCGCGGCGAATCAGCGAACGCAGTATTTCCTTGCCGTCATCGCTACGCAAATCCAGTGTGAGAGACCGCTTGTTGCGGTTGAAGGTGGCGAAGTAAAGCGAATAACCGTTGACCGCCGCACCTTGCTTGCGCACCGGGTCGCCTTCATCCGGGTCTTCGACCTTGATCACCTCCGCACCCATGTCGGCCAAAAACATCGAGCAAAACGGGCCGGACAGGATGCGCGTCAGATCGACGACGCGGATGCCTTCGAGTTGCATGCGGCGCGCGCCCTACTCGATCTTGATGTTGGCTTCCCGAGCGACCTTGCCCCATTTGGCATAGTCCGCGCGTACGAATGCTGCGAAATCCTCCGCGGTACCGCCCACCGCGGTGGCGCCGCCGGCCGAGATCTTTTCGCGCACGTCCGGCATGGCCAACACCTTGTTGACCTCGGCGTTGAGCCGCGCCACGATCGCCGGCGGTGTGCCGACCGGCGCGAACAGGCCCAGCCAGATGCCGGCTTCCACCCCCTTGATGCCGGCTTCCTCAAGCGTCGGTGTATCGGGCAGCATGTGCGAACGCTTGGCGGTTGTAACCGCCAGCGGTATCAACTTGCCGCCCTTCACCAGACCCAGCACCGAAGGCACCGACATGATCGCCACATCGACCGAGCCGCCCATCACATCGGCCAGCGCCGGCGCCGCGCCTTTGTACGGAACCTGCAGCAAGCGGATGCCTGTCGCGCTCCTGATCTGCTCGCCGAACAGATGGCCGGCCGAGCCGTTACCGGCAGTGGCCCAGGAAACACCGACGGCGGAACGGCCGCGGGCCAGCATGTCGCCCGCATTCGCAAGCTTGGGCTGGCCGCTGCCAGGCACCACACTGCTGACAATCGCCAATGAAGCAACCGAGACCTGCACGATCGGAATGAAGCTCTTGACCGTGTCGTAACCCACATTCGGATACAGCCATGGCCCCAGCATCACGTTGTCGGTCTGGCCCATGACGATGGTGTAGCCATCCGGCGCCGACTTGGCGGCGGCGGCAATCGCCAAATTTCCGCCGGCGCCGGGCATGTTTTCCAGCACCACCTGCCACTTGGTCACCTCGGCCAGCTTGGCGCCGACGGTACGTGAAACGAAATCGGTGCCGCCACCGGGCGGGAACGGGATCAGCAAGCGGATCGGTCGCGCCGGGAAATCCGCCTGCGCCAGCGCGCCGGACATCAGGGTGGCCGCGGCGAACGCCGCGATGCCAAGCTTGAACACTTGCATGATGAGTCTCCTTGGATGTTTTGAGCGGCGCGATGCGCGTGGGTCGTGCGACACCGCAGCAACTTCAGCCGGGCGGATTATCGCCCACAATCAGAATCGCCTGGACCGGGCAAAGGTGCGCGGCCTTTCTCACAAACGGTGCGATTTTCGCGCCCGGTTGTGCCTCGATCAGCATCACCAGGCCATCCCTTTCATCCTGGTCGAACACCTCGGGCGCGACCCGCACACACTGGCCGGCGCCGACGCATTTGCCGCGATCGATCAGCACCTTCATCGGCCGCCCGCCATCACCACGTCACCGGCAGGTTGTGGATGCCGTAAATCTGCATGTCGTCCTTGAAGCGAATTTGTTCCAGCGGCAGCGCCAGCCTGAGCGAAGGCAGCCGCTTGAGAATGGCCGCGAACATCACCTGCAACTCGTAGCGCGCCAGCATCTGCCCCAGGCATTGATGGATGCCGTAGCCGAAGGTCAGGTGCTGCGAGGTATCGCGTTCGATGTCGATACTGTCGGGGCAGGCGAACAACTGCTCGTCGCGATTGGCCGAGGGCAGCGACATGAACAGGCCCTCGCCCTTCTTCACCGTCACACCGGCGATCTCGACATCTTCCAGCGCTACCCGGCGCGGCGAGAATTGCACTGGTGAAACAAAGCGCAGGAACTCCTCGACCGCCGCCGCGATCCGTGTCGGGTCAGCCGTGAGGCGCGCCCGCAGGGCGTCATCGCGCAGCAGCAAAAGACTACCCATGCCGATCATGTTGGTGGTGGTGTCGTGGCCGGCGCGCAGGATCATGGCGCCGATCTCGGCCAGATCGTCGCGCGACAGATTGCCCGGCTGCACATGTTCAGCGATGACACGGCTCAACATGTCGTCTCCTGGCGCGGCTTCCTTGGCATCGATCAGGCGCCGCACATAGGCCGCCAGTTCGCGCGCCCTGGTTTCGGCCTCCTCGGGCGATTGCGTAAGCCCGTGGCGCGCCACCGCGCAGCGAATGATGAATACATGGTCCGCATAGGGCGA
>JAYTDE010000070.1:0-2323 GCA_043736195.1 Burkholderiales bacterium
GTGTCGGCGCAGTTCGCGCTGCCCGACTGGGTGCGCGCGCGCGGCATGTCGATCTACCAGATGGCGATTATGGGTGGCAGCGCGCTCGGCGCTGCGCTCTGGGGCCAGGTGGCGACCCTGACGTCGGTACCTTCAAGTCTGGGCTTGGCGGCGGCCAGTGGCGTGCTGTGCATGCTGGCCGCCAGCGTGCTGGTGGTCGATCGCAGCATCGAGGAAGACATGTCGCCTTCCAGCCTGCTCAAGGCGCCGGTGGCGCCGGCGCCGCCCGAAGAGGGCCATATCGTGGTCGACATCGAATACCGCATCGACCCGGCACGCGCCGACGAATTCCGCGCCCTGATGCAGGAAAGCCGGCGCAGCCGCATGCGCCAGGGCGCACTTGGCTGGAACCTGCTGCGTGAAGTTTCCGACCCGGGGCGTTTCGTCGAGCAGATCATCGACGAGTCCTGGACCGAGCACCTGCGTCGGTTCGACCGCGTCACCGCGGCCGACATCGCGTTGCGCGAGCGCAAGCTGGCATTTCATCTGGGCGATTCCGCGCCGCTGATCACGCGGCGGGTGGTGGATCCGGCCGGGCGCGGCTAGGCTCGGCGGCCGCGACGCCGCAGCTGAACGCAGGTTCAACGCGTGTGGGGACTCGTGTGCCGGCCGTGCGCACCTGCAAACGATTCCTGCTACTGTGCGCGCGGCGAGCCGGAGGCAGTCTCACGGTTTGCCGGTCCCGTCATTTCAAGCGGAGTCAAAGCCATGCATGAGTGGTTGAGCAATCCAGCGAGTCTGTTCGATATCCGCGGCAAGGTCGCGGTAGTGACGGGTGCATCCGGCGCGTTCGGCGCGCTGGCGTCCAAAGTGCTGGCAGGCGCCGGTGCGCGACTGCTGCTGGCGGCCGGCAACGCCGATGCGCTCGAAGCGGTGGCCGCTGACTGTCGCGCTCTCGGAGCGCAAGTGGAGCCGATCGCACGGCGCCCGAACACCGAAGCGGATTGCGAAGCCATCATGGAGGCGGCGGTCAGGCGCTTTGGCGGTGTCGATATCCTGGTGGTGGGCTCGGGGCTCAACGATGTGAGCCCGATCGTCGATATGTCGCTGGAGCGCTTTGAAGCGGTGATGGATGGCAACCTCACCGGGGCGTGGCTTGCGTGCCGCGCCTTCGGCAAGCGGGCCATCGCGCAGGGGCGTGGCGGCAAGGTGGTGCTGGTATCGTCGGCGCGCGGCAAGCTCGGCCATCCGGCGGGTTATTCGGCCTACTGTTCGTCGAAAGCCGCAACCGATGGCCTCACCAGAGCCCTGGGTTGCGAATGGGGCAAATACGGCATCACTGTCAATGCCATCGCGCCGACCGTGTTCCGTTCACCGCTCACGGCATGGATGTTCGAGGACACCGAGAAGGCACGCGCGGTGCGCGACGGCTTCCTGGCGCGCGTACCGCTAGGGCGCTTAGGCGAGCCCGAAGACCTGGCAGGGCCACTGCTTTTTCTGGTGTCGCGCGCCTCCGATTTCCACACCGGCCACACCGTCCATGCGGATGGCGGCTACACCGCGGGATAGTCGACCGACCGTCTCAGGCGTCGCGCACGGCGTCATCCCAGTATGCCAGCGCATCTTTCCTGAACCCGCAGCCCGGCTCGCGGGCCATGTGTCGCAGGGCGGCGTGGAAACCGCGTGCATGCTCTGCCAGGCCAAGCAACACCAGGCATTTCTGCATGCGCGTGATGCGCAGGTCGTTGTGGGTGGGCTGGGTGAACCAGTTGGGCTTGCGCTGGTTCCAATTCGACCCTTTGGCGACTGCCGCCCCATCGCGCTGCAAGCCATAGAAGCGCAGCATGCGATCGTAGGATGCGAGCAGGCCGGCGCGCAAGGCGGGACTAGCCTGGAATTCAGCGATCTGTGCGGCATCGAGCAGCGGCGCATGCGGGTTGGCGCCGCTGCGCTCGCGCAAGGGAAACAGCCACTGGATGAAATCGTGGGTGCGTTCCAGCCAGTCGTCGTCCTGCGCGATGATCCAGGCGTGGGTGCGGCCGCGGTGGTCGGTGCTGTTGGAATAGAAATCGATGATTCTCGCCATGCCGGAGCCTCCTTGGCAACCTGCGTGATCGGCTTTGCGTCAATGCGGCGAATGCGACTTGCCGACTTGCTGCGCACAAGCAGTGCAAGATTACACGCCGCACCGGCGATTGTCTGTACGGCGAAAGGTATTGGCGGTAGCCAGCGCCGGTATCGCGCAAGCATGACAGGAGCTGTTGTTGGCTTTTCCCCGTAAAACCTGCTCGATAGCTGTGGTCTAATTCGGTGACTGGAGAACGGAAAATGAACAAGAACAAAT
>JAYTDE010000071.1:0-1874 GCA_043736195.1 Burkholderiales bacterium
GCCCGCGACGCATTATGATTACGCTCCGTCGCCCACGCATGAAATGAAGACATGGAATTCTCCGACAAGCGTCTGCTTGACGTGGTGATCGCAGCGCCGGTGGGCCGCATCGACCATGCCAGTGCCGAGGTCTTCAAGCAGAAACTCGAGCCATTGCTGGCGCACTGCAACGAAGGCGGCGACCGCGTGGTACTCGATTTTTCCGGCGTCGAATACATCAGCAGCGTCGGACTGCGGGTGTTGATGCTGGCGGCCAAACGGGTCAAGGTCCAGCAGGGCATGATTGTGATCGCCGGCATGCAGCCGGTGGTCAAGGAAATCTTCGACATCAGCCGTTTCAATTACGTATTTGCCGCCTTTCCCGCCTTGCGCGATGCGGTGGCCGACCTGTCGACCCAGGCTGTGGCACTGCTCGATACACCCTGAGAGCCGTCATTGCCATGAAAAGCGTTCGCCTCTGGGGCACCCGCGGTTCGATTCCAGTGGCGCTGACAGCCGCCGGCGTACGGGCCAAGATCGAAGCGGTGATGCGCGGCGCGCGCGGCCAGACGCTCGATACCGACGCCAAGCTTGTCGCCTATCTCGATGCTCTCGAGTTTCACCAGACCGGCACCTTTGGTGGCCACTCTTCGTGCGTGCAGATTGACACCGGCGGCAATGAGTATGTGCTGTGTGATCTGGGCAGCGGCGTACGCCCCTTCGCGCAGTCGATGATGGCGCGCCACGGCCCCGGCAAGCCGCAGACCTACCATGTGTTCATGTCCCATTTGCACTGGGATCACATCATGGGCCTGCCGTTTTTCACGCCGGCCTACATTCCCGGCAACCAGCTGGTCATCCACGGCTGTCACGCCCGGCTCGAAGAAGCCTTCATTCGCCAGCAGGCCGAGCCCTCGTTCCCGGTGGATTTTTCGGTGATCGCCAACCAGGTGCGCTTTGTCACGCTGGAGCCGGGCCGCAGCTACGAGGTGGCAGGCTTGACGGTGACGCCAAGAAAGCAGTTGCACGCCGGTGATTCATACGGTTACCGTTTCGAAGCCGCCGGCAAGTCGGTGGTTTATTCGACCGACTCCGAGCACAAGCTCGACGATCCGGAAGAAACCAGCGGCTTTGTCGAATTTTTCCGCGCGGCCGATGTCGTGATCTTCGACGCCATGTACTCGCTGGCCGATGCGGTATCGGTCAAGGCCGACTGGGGTCACTCCAGCAACGTGGTCGGCGTCGAGCTATGCCAGCTGGCCGCGGTGAAGCATCTGTGCATGTTTCACCATGAACCCGCGTATGACGATACAGCGATCGCGCGCGTGTTGGCCGATACCCGGCGCTTCGAGGAGATCACCCGAACCGGCGCGCCGATGCTGATTTCATCCGCCTACGACGGGATGGAAATCGGCTTGTGACACCTGCCGCGCCGGCGCCTGGCGCGCGCGTGGCGCCAAGCCGCTGGCTTGGGCTGGTGGTGGCTGCCGTAGTGGCGGCGATCGCGCTTGTCGGCTCACCGGCGCACCGCAAGCTGCAACTGGCCGGCTTCGATATCTACCAGACCGTCGCGCCGCGCAAGGTACAGTCGCAGCCGGCGGTGATCGTCGCCATCGACGAAAAGACGCTTTCCGAACAGGGTCAATGGCCGTGGCCGCGTACAAGCCTGGCGCGCTTGATCGAGGCCATCGCCGCTGCTGCGCCGGCGGTCATCGGCGTCGACCTGCTGCTGACCGAGCCTGACCGCCTGTCGCCCGGCGCGATCGCGCTGAGTCTGCCCGCCAGCGAGGCCCTGACCCGCGAGCGCTTGCTCGCTCTGCCGTCGAATGATGCCGTGCTGGCGCAGGCGATCGTGCGCGCGCCGGTGGTGCTGGGGATCGCCGGCATGCCGCAGG
>JAYTDE010000072.1:0-2643 GCA_043736195.1 Burkholderiales bacterium
GACAAGCAGATCGAGGAGTACATCGGTTCCGGGCCCTACATCTTCAAACGCGACGAGTTCAAGCCCGGCGACAAGGCGGTTTACCTGAAAAACCCGAAGTATGTGCCGCGCAAGGAACCCGCCTCAGGCTCGACCGGCGGCAAGAACGTGTACGTCGACCGGGTCGAATGGAACCTGGCCCTGCGCGATGCCCAGGCGCAGGTCAACGCACTTTCCAAAGGCGAGGTTGACATCATCGAGCAGCCCGCTTTCGAGTCCTACGCCGCGCTGGCAAAGGACGCCAACGTCAACGTGATCAACGCCAACAACCTGGGTTTCCAGTACATGGTGCGCTTCAATCACCTGCACCCGCCGTTCAACAATGCGAAGGTCCGGCAGGCGGCGATCGCGGCTTTCAATCAGGAGGCCTTTCTGAAAGCGCAGGTCGGCATCAAGGAGTACTACAAGTCCTGCGCCTCGATGTTCGTCTGCAACACGCCCTACGGTTCGCTCAAGGGCAGCGACCTGATGGGCAAGTCGAACATGAAAAAAGCCCAGGAACTGCTCAAGGCTTCCGGCTATGACGGCACCACGGTGGTGGTGATGAAACCGACCGACTTAGCCTCGATCACCAAACTGCCGGATGTCGCGGCGCAACTGCTGCGCCAGGCCGGCTTCAAGGTCGACCTGCAATCGATGGACTGGAACACGCTGGTCTCGCGCCGCGCCAAGAAGGATTTGCCCTCTGCAGGCGGCTGGAGCATCTTCGCCACCGCCTGGGTATCGCCCGACATCTGGAATCCGCTGACCAACGCCGCGATCGGCGCGGCCGGCGAAAAATCCTGGTTTGGCTGGCCAACCGATGCCGAGATCGAGAAGCTGCGCGACCAGTTCGCACGTGAAGCCGACCCCGCCAAGCGCAAAGGCCTGGCCGAAGCGATCCAGGCACGCGCCTATGAAGTAGGCACCCACGCACCAGTGGGCGAGTACATCAACCCGGCTGCGCTCAAAAAGGGCGTGACCGGAATCGTGATCGGGCCGGGCAACTTCTACTGGAACATCAAGAAGTGATCGACGGGGCGGGCCCCGCCCCGTTGGTCCCCTCATTCTTGCATTGGAGCCTTACTTTCACTGCGGGGACAGCGTTGTCGCCAACGCCCACCCCGAGCCAGGGTGCATCTCTTTCCCTGGCAAGAGCACTGAATTCCCGCCTGCGCGGGAATGACAGCTTGCAAAGTGTCGCGTAGCGCAGATGTTCTCTTTTCTCGTCAAGCGCATCGCCGCGACCGTCCCGGTCCTCCTGATCGTGGCGGTGCTGGTTTTCCTGTTGCTCAGGCTCACACCGGGCGATCCGGCGGCGATCATCGCCGGCGATGCCGCGTCGCCGGAGAACATCGCCAAGATCCGCGAGAACTTCGGGCTCGACAAACCGCTGCCGGTGCAGTTCGGCATCTGGTTCGGCAACCTCGTGCGCGGCGACCTGGGTGAGTCGTATTTCTTCAAGATCAAGGTGGCCGCGCTGATCGGCCAGCGCATCGAACCGACCCTGGCCTTGTCGCTGTGCACGATTGTGATCGCAGTCGTGGTCGCGGTGCCCCTCGGCGTGGTGGCCGCATGGAAACAGGGAGGTTGGCTGGATCGCGCCCTGATGGGTTTCTCGGTCATGGGATTCTCGATTCCGGTGTTCGTGCTGGGTTACCTGCTGATCTGGCTGGTGTCGCTCAAGCTGGGGTGGTTGCCGGTGCAGGGTTACCAGCGCCTGGAAGGCGGCTTCCTGCCTTTCATACGGCATCTGATCCTGCCCTCGATCACCCTCTCGGTGATCTACATCGCATTGATCGCACGCGTGACGCGCGCCGCGGTGCAGGACGTGCTGTCGGAAGACTACATTCGCACCGCGCGCGCCAAGGGCTTGCCGGAGATCCGCGTGCTGGTCCGCCATGCGCTGGCCAATGCGGCGGTGCCAATCATCACTGTGATCGGCATCGGCGTAGCGTTGCTGATCGGCGGGGTGGTGGTGACCGAGTCGGTGTACGGCATTCCGGGGCTGGGGCGCCTTACAGTGGACGCGGTGCTGGCGCGGGACTTTCCGACCATCCAGGGGGTGATCCTGTTCTTCTCGTTCGTCTACGTGCTGATCAACCTGCTGGTCGATATTTCCTACCTGTTCTTCGACCCGCGCATTCGTTATTGATCAGCCCATGAGCAAGCTTCTGAATCACCCATGAGCGCCCCGGCGCATCCCCAATGACTACGCCCGTCGCCGCTACCGACTTGTCCACTGAAGCCGCCAACGTTTTCGAACGGCCGTCAGTCTGGACCCGTTTGAGCCGCCACTGGGCGGTACGCATCGGCGCAGTGGTGCTGGGCATCCTGATCCTGATCGCCGCCGCCGCCCCCTGGCTAGGCACGGTAGACCCCACGTTGTTCGACCCCGGCAGCCGCGACCTGCTGCCGGGCGCCACCGGCGAGATCACCACCCTGGAAAGCGAAAGCATCAAACATGAATTCATCATGGGCTCGGATTCATTCGGGCGCGACATCTACAGCCGCGTGCTGTACGGTACGCGCATCTCGATGATCGTCGGCATCGCCTGTGCGCTGATCGCGGTGTTTCTGGGCGTGATCGCCGGCCTCTCCGCCGGTTACCTGCGCTGGCTCGAC
>JAYTDE010000073.1:0-10660 GCA_043736195.1 Burkholderiales bacterium
ATCGAAGCGCTGCTCAAGCACGGCGGCGCGGTGGCGGTGATCTGCTCAGACGACACGGCCGAGCTGGCAACGGCCAGCACTTACCTGGCGATGCAGCCGCGCCTGCCGGAGTTGCGCCAGGTGATCGTCGCCGGAGTCGGCGTACCGCCGGGAGCGCTGGCGCTCGCCGACCTTGCCGCGCCTGAGCCGGCTTCGATGCCGCAGATGAGTCTCAAGGGTTCGGACGCATTCTTGTTGCTCCACACCTCGGGCACGACCTCATCACCCAAGGGCGTGCCGCACGCCTACCAGGACTTCCTTGCCAATGCCCGCCTGTCCGCCGAGGCACTGGCGGTGTCCTGCGACGACACGCTTTTGTCGGCGGCCCCGTTTACCCATTTGTACGGCTTGTTCACCGTCAACATGGCGCTGGCTACCGGCGCCGCCATCGCGCTGCTGCCGGTGTTCTCCCCCCCGGCTCTGGCCCAGGCGATACGCGTAATGCGCCCGAGCATCGGCTTCACCGCTCCCGCGCATATCGCGGCCTGCATGAACGCAGGGTTGTTCGACGGGCTCGACCTGACCTGCTTTCGGTATGTGCAGATCTCCGGCAGCGCGGTGCCGCCCGCGCTTGGCCGCGCACTTGAATCCTTGCTCGGTGGCGGCCGCGTGATGCAGCTTTGGGGCATGACCGAGCTGCAGGCAGGCGCATACACGCGGCTGGAGGACTCCGCGGTGGTGCGTACCGAAACCACCGGGCGCGCTTCACCGGGCACCGAACTGCGCATTGTCGATGCCGCCGGCCTCGGTGTGGCCGCGGGAGAAGAGGGCGAATTGCAGATGCGCGGCCCTTCCCTGTTTCAAGGCTACCTGCACAATGAGGAGGCGACGCGCGAGGCATTCGACGCCGACGGCTGGTTTCGCACCGGTGACCTGGCAAGCCTGGACGCCGCCGGCAACCTGCGCCTGACAGGAAGGGTCAAGGACGTGATCAATCGCGGCGGCGTCAAGTTCAATCCGGCCGATGTCGAAGCCTTGCTGCAGAAGCATCCGGCGGTAGTCGAGGTTGCCGTGGCGCCGATCCCGGACGCGGTCCTGGGCGAACGGGCCTGCTGCTTCGTGGTCGTGCGCCCGGGTTTGTCGCTAGACTTCGCAGGCATGCAGCACCACCTGGCGGACGCGGGCTTGAGCAAATTCAAGTGGCCGGAACGCCTGGAAATCGTCGCGACGATGCCGCTCACACCGACCCGCAAGGTCATCAAGGCGCGACTGGTGCAGGACCTTTTGCAACGACTGTAGAAAACCGGATAGACCATGAAAATCGAAATCCTGGGCGGCGGTCCCGCAGGTCTGTATAGCGCGATCCTGATCAAGAAATCGTTCCCGCAGGCGGTGATCCGCGTGGCGGAACGCAACCGCGCGGACGACACCTTCGGCTTCGGCATAGTGCTGTCCGACGCGACCCTGGCCAATCTGCGCCAGGCCGACGAACCCTCGTACCGCGAGATCGCCGCCAATTTCGCTTATTGGGACGATATTTATGTCCATTTCAAGGACAGCGTGATGAAGTCTGGCGGCCACGGCTTCTCGGGGCTGTTGCGCTTGAAGCTGCTCAACATCCTGCAGGCGCGCGCGGCCGAACTGGGTGTCGAAATCGCCTACAGCAGCGAGGCCCGAGGTGTCGACGAGGCCGCCGCCGCGGCCGACCTGGTGATCGGATCCGATGGCATCAACAGCGCCGTGCGCGAACGCTGGAAGCAGCACTTCAAGCCCAGCGCCGACCTGCGCACCAACAAGTTCTGCTGGCTGGGCGCCACCATGTCGCTGCCCGGCTTCACCTACGCCTTCAAGCAAAATCAGCACGGCATCTGGAATCTGCATGCCTACATGTTCACCCGGCCCGGCGATCCGCCGCAATGCACCTTCGTGCTCGAAACCACCGACGAAGCCTTTCGCAAAGCGGGGCTGGTCATCGAGGATGAAGAGCGCACCGCGCGCTATTGCGAGACGGTATTCGCCGATGTCCTCAAGGGCAACAAGCTTCTGACCAACCGTTCGTTCTGGCGCAATTTCCCGACCATCAAGTGCGAGAAATGGAGCCACGAGAACGTGGTCCTGCTGGGCGATGCGGCGCACACCGCGCACTGGTCGATCGGCTCAGGCACCAAGCTGGCTTTGGAAGACGCGATCGCCTTGCATGCATCGGTGCTGCGCCATCCGAGCGACCTGCGCGCGGCACTGGTCGACTACGAAACCACGCGCCACGAAGAGGCGGACCGCATCCAGCATGCCGCCAATGTTTCGCTGCTGTGGTTCGAGAATCTGCGGCGCTTCTGGAACATGGATCCGCTGCAGTTCAATTTCAGCATGATGAGCCGCTCCAAGGCGATCACCTTCGAAAACATGCGCATGCGCGACCCCGCCAGCGTGGCCGAGTTGGAAGAATGGTGGAACGCCGAGGTCGCGAAATCGCAAGGGGCAAGCCTGCCCGCTGGTTTCAAGGCGCCGCCGATGTTCGCGCCTTATCGCCTGCGCGGCATGCAGCTGCGCAATCGCGTGGTGGTGTCGCCAATGGCGCAATACATGGCCGAAGACGGCGTGCCCGGCGACTGGCACCTGGTGCACTACGGTGCGCGCGCGGTCGGCGGTGCCGGGCTTGTATTCACCGAGATGACCTGTCCGACGACGGAGGCGCGCATCACTCCGGGTTGCGCCGGTCTATACAACGACGCACAGGTGGCCGGCTGGAAGCGCGTGGTCGATTTCGTGCATGCCAGCACGGAAGCGAAAATCTGCATGCAGTTGGGCCATGCCGGCCGCAAGGGCTCGACCCAGGTCGGCTGGCAGAAGATGGATCGTCCCCTGCCCGAGGGCAACTGGCCGCTGTTGGCGCCGTCAGCGCTTGCGTATGACGCCGGCAACCAGGTTCCGCGTGAAATGACGCGCGCCGACATGCAGCGCGTCACCGCGGACTTTGTCGCCAGTACGCGGCGCGCCATCGACTGCGGCTTCGACATGCTCGAACTGCATGCGGCGCACGGCTATCTGCTGGCTTCCTTTGTTTCGCCGATCACCAATCAGCGCCAGGATGAATATGGCGGGACGCTCGAAAACCGGCTGCGCTGGCCGCTCGAGGTGTGGGATGCGATGCGCGCGGTCTGGCCGCAGGAAAAGCCCATGAGTGTGCGCATATCGGCGACCGACTGGATACCCGGCGGCTTAACCGGGGTTGACGCGGTGGCTATGGCGCGCGCCTTCAAGGCGCACGGCGCGGACCTGATCGATGTCTCCAGCGGGCAGACCGATCCGGCGGGGAGGCCGGTCTACGGGCGCATGTTCCAGGCGCAGTTCGCCGAGGCGGTGCGCATCGACGCCGGCATCGCCACCATGGCGGTGGGGGCGATCACCAGCGCCGACCAGGTCAACACCCTGCTGGCGTCCGGCCGCGCCGATCTGGTGGCCCTGGGACGACCGCACCTGGCCGATCCCCACTTCACCCTGCATGCGGCGGCCGAATACGACTATCGTGGCGTCGGCTGGCCCAGGCAGTACCTGTCCGGCGCGCAGCAGGCGCATACCCTGGCGACGCGGGCGCGCGAGGAAGCGCTGCGCAAGGAAGAAGCCATCAGGGCGGAGAAGCGCGGCGTCGAATAGGGCATCGCCACCGGCTGGCGCGAAACCTTGCGCCGTGGCGATCGAATCCGCCCGCAATTCCAGCCGCGCTGCATCGATGCGGGAATGATGCGCGCGGTTCAACCAGGCCCGCGGCAGCAATCGCACGACCCGGTCGGTGTGTGATCAGGTTGGGGAGATCAAGGGAAACACTGAATAAGTCCGTAGGTTGAGCAAGCTGCTTCTGCAACCAGTTGAATTGAAACGAGCTTCCGTTTGATAGCCCGCATTCCAGGGACTTATTCAGCGTTTTCCAAGCCAATGCGCCAAGGCTTCAGACTGGCGCCGCCTCGATGCGCCGTTCGATCACGCGGATGACCAGGCCGCTTGCGAAAATGATGGCGCTGGTTGCCAACAGCAAGTAAAGCATGCGGTCCCAGGCCAGGCTGGCACCGACCAGCGCGGTGACGATCAGCGGGCTGACGAACTGGCCCATGTTCGAGCCCTGGTTGATCATGCCCTGCACGGTGCCCACCTGGGCATTGCTGCGTGCATGGGTTTGCGCCGCTGACATCACCGACCCAGGCAGGATACCCACCGAGAACGAGAAGGCGACACAGCCCAGATAGCGTGCCCAGTCGGGGATTGCCGGTGAAAATACGATGAGGCAGGTGAGCGCGGTGGCAACCCCCGCCATGCATACATTGGTGCCACGCGCGAAGCCGCGCGCAAGCAGCATGCCGCCCAGCACGTTGCCCGGAATGTTGGCGGCCACCATCAGCGCGGTGAGGAGCGCCGCCAAGCCCAGCGGTGTTTGGCGTTCGCCCACCATGAAGGTCGGCAACCAGACCATGATGGCGTAAAAGTTGAAGGCGTAGCAGCCAAAAGCCAGCGCGATCCACCAGGGCCCGGGCTTCCGCAGCGGTCCGGCGGAGGCGCGCCAGGGTGTGCCGGCAGCGCCGCCGGGTGCGGCGTACTCGGCGCGCAGCGAATACAGCAGAAGCATGGCCGCAAGCGCGCAGGCGGCAGTGGTGAGCCAAAGCGCACGCCAGCCGTGGGCTGCGATCAGAAGCGGTGCCAGCAGCATGCCAAGGGTAGTGCCGGTCGGCATGTAGGCGCCCCAAAAACTGAAGATGCGCTTGCGATCGGCCACCGCGGTCGATTGCATGATCAGCGCCGGTGCCGATACCACGATCGACAGGAAGCCGACGCCTTCGAAAAAACGGCTGCCAAGGAGCCAGGCGGTTCCCGGGGCAAGCGCGCCGACCATGCCGCCGACGACCAGGCAGGCAAGCCCGCTCATGCACATACGGAACGCGCCGATGCGCGCGGTGAACAACCCCATGAAAATCGAGGCCACCACGCCCAGGGTGTTGAAGGCCGATACCAGCCAGCCCGCTTCTTTAAGCGAAAGAGAAAACTCCGCGCGCAGCGCCGGGATCGCCGGCGGCAGTTTGCCGATGTAGATGGCCCCCACAACCCCCAGGAGCAGGGCGGCGATCGCGGCTTTCCAGTGGGTGCGAGTCACCAACCGGTCTTCATGCAGGGAGCCGTGGGCAGCAGTGTTGAAGGATCAACGGGCTGGCGATTTGCAGGTGACCGCAGAGGTGGCTTGCGCGAACCGCGCGTGGCCGCCGCATCTTGGATTCTTGCAGGTTCACTCGAACTCGACTTCGGCCTCGATCTCGACCGGAATGTTCCACGGCAGTTCGGCCACGCCGATGGCCGAGCGCGCATGACTGCCGATCGTGGCGCCAAAGACCTCGAGAATCAGGTCCGAGGCGCCATTGATCACCCGCGGCATCTCGGTGAAGCCGGGCGCGGCATTGACCATGCCAAACACCCGTAGCCAGGCTGAAACGCGATCCAGGCTGCCTAGCGCGGTGCGCAGATCGGCCAGCATGGCCAGCAAGGTCAGTCGTGCCGACGCATACGCGTCATCGATGCTGACCTCACCACCGACCTTGCCGAACGGCCCGGCGAGGGTGCCGTCGGATTTAAGCGGCCCATGTCCCGAAATGATGGCGCGCTTGCCGTGCACGCGAACGGCTGCGAATGGCAGGCGTACGCCGGGCGGCAGTTGCAGTGCGGCGGGCAGAATCAGGCCCAGATCAAGGAGGCGTTGCTCGGCTGGCATGGGGGCGGCTTGGCGACTGTTGGCTTAAGTGAACGGGTCGCGATTATGCGCCAGGCATCTTGCGGCGCCCGGCTTGACACCGTGCGCGGCGGCAAGCTGCCGGTCCTAGGTTCGCCCGGCGACGCCCGCCTGACTGAAGCTTGCCATCGACTCCAGAAACCCCGCTGCTGCCTGGACCAGGGGAAACGCCAGGGCGGCGCCGGTGCCCTCACCCAATCGCAGTCCGAGATCGAGCAGCGGCCTGGCGTTGAAATGGCGCAGCATCGCGGCGTGCCCCTCTTCGTTTGAAGCATGGGCGAAGATACAGTAGTCCAGCACGTGGGGCGCCAGCGCCTTCGCCACCAGCAACGCGGAACCGACGATGAAGCCATCCACAAGGATCGCCATGCGCGCCTCCGCCGCGGCCAGCATGGCACCGCAGATCATCGCGATTTCGAAGCCGCCCAGCGCGGCGAGTGCAACCAGCGGCGCGCGCGCGCCGGCGTGCAATGCCAGGGCGGCTTCGATGACCACGCGTTTGCGCGCCAGGCCGCTGTCGTTAAGGCCGGAGCCGCGCCCGATGCATGCGTCCAGTGGCAAACCGGTCAGGCGCGCCATCAGCGCACTGGCGGCAGTGGTGTTGCCGATGCCCATTTCACCGAATGCGATCACATTGGTGCCCTTGGTTGCGAGTGCGCGCATCAGCGATGCGCCGGCAGCGATCGCCTGCTCCGCCTGGGCAATGCTCATCGCCGCCTCGCGAGCAAGGTTGCGGGTGCCGTCCGCGATTTTGCGATCGATAAGGTCCGGGTGTGGATCGAAAGCGTGTCTGACGCCAGCGTCGACCACTTTCAAGGCAAGACCGGCGGCGCTCGCGAAGACGTTGACCGCGGCGCCGCGCGCCAGATAGTTCATCACCATCTGCCAGGTCACCTCCTGTGGATAGGCCGAGACCCCTTCAACGGCGATGCCGTGGTCGGCGGCGAACACCAGAAGGTGCGGCTCTATGATGCGCGGCGTGCTCGAACGCTGGATCAGGCCGAGTTGGATTGCAATACTCTCCAATCGCCCAAGGGAGCCTGGCGGTTTGGTCTTGGCATCGATTCTCGCGGCCAGTCGCTGTTGCAATCCGGCGTCGGCGATTGCGGCAATATTGAAATGCATCACTGGCCGCTCTGTGCGGCCAGCGCACGCGCCAGGCAGTCCGGGCACAGGCAGGTGGCGCTGACCGAGTCAATCTGTGCAAGCGTGGGCAGGCTGGCACACCAGCATGGTGTTGCCGCATTGACGCCACAGCCGAATTCATTGCCACAACGCGCACACCTGGCGCGGCTGAAACCTGCGGAACCATCGAGCGTTGCGAGCGAACCTTGATTCATGATGAACTGGGCAAATGGAACTGGCACCGGGCGGATTCTATGGCACTTGAAAATTGACGCACCGCCCACAGATTGAGCGACCTTGTTGCACGCGTGAGCGTGATCGAACCAGCGGGTTCCGCAGGCCACGCCTGGTGCCTCTTGAAAAGCAGTGAACCATCCCGACTTACTTTTCATCGCGGCCGATGCCGCACATGAAACGAATCACGGAGAAAACCACATGACCACAATGACCCCGCTGTTTGCCTATTCCCGTCGTGCACCGTTCGACGCCGCGCTCAATGGCTTGCTCGATGGATTCCTGCGCGCACCGGCCGAGCGTGCCGCCACCGTACGCGCGATTCCGTTCGAAGCCAGTGAACAGGGCGACACCTATGTGGTGGCAGCTGACGTTCCAGGGTTTCGCAAGGAAGACATCGCGGTCGAAATCGATGGTGCGCGTGTGACGATCACTGCCGCTAACAAAGCAGAGAGACCGGCGGTCGAAGGTGAGCGCTTGCTCTACAGTGAGCGTGTTGCCGGCCGCGCCACGCGCAGCTTCGAGCTCGGCGCCGAAATCGACCAGGCGCGCGCGAATGCCCGCTATGCCGACGGGGTTTTGACCTTGACCTTGCCGAAAAAAGTCGCCGAAACCCGGAAACTTTTGCAAGTGCAGTAGCTCAAAGATGTATCTGCTTTAACGGGCAGTACGCTGGCGGCGGCTCCTTCCCCTGAAATGCTGCCAGTGCCCGCCTTACGCGCTTGCGCGACATTGCCACATGCGACCTCCTCCCGTGTGCGGTGATGTGGGCGGGGCGGGTTCCGGTTCCCCTGCCGGTTCCCGCATTTTTTCAAAGGCGCTTCCGGTTTCCGGGAGCGCCTTTTTTCTTGTTCGTGGTCTTCTGGTGCCGGTCGCACGGACCATGATGTGAGCGGACGTTACAATTCAATTGACGTCGCCGCCCCATGGCGTCGGCCACGCGCTTGCCAGCCTCGCGCCGTTTGCCGATTTTTCGCACACTAAGCAGAGATGCAATGACCGCCGCTCACCCCAAAGTACCTCCTGCCGTCCAGGCTTCAATTCTGGCCGAAGCCTTGCCCTACCTGCGTCGTTTTCACGGCAAGACCATTGTCGTCAAGTACGGCGGCAACGCGATGACGGACCTGAAGTTGCAGCAGCAGTTCGCGCATGATGTGGTCATGTTGAAGCTGGTCGGCCTCGATCCGGTGGTGGTGCATGGTGGCGGCCCGCAGATCGAACAGCGGCTGAAACAATTGGGCATCAAGAGCGAATTCGTCCAGGGCATGCGGGTCACCGATGCGGCCACGATGGATGTGGTCGAAATGGTGCTGGGCGGCACCGTCAACAAGGACATCGTTACCCTGATCAACCAGGCTGGTGGCAAGGCCGTGGGGCTGACGGGACAGGACGGTGCGTTCATTCGCGCCAAGAAGCTCATGATGCCGAACCCGGAAAAGCCTGGCGAAACCATTGATCTTGGCATGGTGGGCGATATCGAGTCGATCGATCCTTCGGTGATCGATACGCTGGAGGCCGGCGGCTTCATCCCGGTGGTGGCGCCGATCGGCGTTGGCAGCGACGGCCAGAGCTACAACATCAATGCCGACGTGGTCGCCGGCAAGCTGGCCGAGATACTCAAGGCGGAAAAGCTGGTGCTGTTGACCAACACGCCTGGCGTGCTCGACAAGGCTGGGAACCTGTTGACCAACATCACGCCACGCGATATCGATGCCATGTTGGCTGATGGCACGCTATCTGGCGGCATGCTGCCGAAAATTTCTTCTGCACTCGACGCGGCGCGTTCCGGGGTGCATGGCGTGCACATCATCGATGGCCGGGTCGAACACGCGCTGTTGCTGGAGATCCTGACCGACCAGGGCGTGGGCACGCTGATTCGCAGCAAGTAGGCCTGGCTGCTTCGCCCTTATGCCAGGCAGCCGGCGTGCTGCCGGTCAGCGTCGCGGCGACTAGCAGTCGAGCAATCCCGTGCCGCGCATGACGCCGTCCTCAGAAGTCGATCGAATCGGCGATCGCCCCGATGCCGGCCCTGGCGCATGCTTCATCAGCTTCGCCGCTTGGGGCGCCGGATACGCCTATCGCGCCCACTACCGAACCGCCGGTTTCGATCGCCAGTCCGCCCCCGAATGCGGCCACGCGCGGCGTGGCGCGAATCCCGCTCATCGGCCTGCCCGCCTGGGTTTCCGCGGCCAGTGCCAGGGTGCTGATGCGAAAACTGGCCGAGGTCCAGGCCTTGTTCATGGCCACCTCGACGGTATGCGCACCGGCGAAGCGATCGCGCAACATGACCTGTGTGACGCCGGCGCGATCGGCCACCGCGACACCGACCTGATAGCCGCTCTTGCGGCAACTTTCCAGTGCGGCGCGCGCGGCGACCAGCGCGGTTTCGGGCGTGAGCAGCTTGACGCTGAACGTGCCGGTGGCCGCTTGGGCGCCCGCATAGGTGGCCGCCAGCGTCAGCATGCATGCTGCGATCAGTAGCTTTTCCAATGCGATCTCCTCCTGGTTACGGCCGGATGTAAGCCCAGCCCTGTTGCTGGCGTTTCATCAACTGCACCACGCCCGCTTCGACATAGCCGATCTTCGGCAGCATGTCCTCGCGCGTGATTTTCTGAATTTTCATCGTGTTCTCGCACGCCACCACCGAGACGCCGGCCGCGAGTGCATCGGCAACCCGGTTGCCGGCCACTGAATCCGCCTTGAGCATGCCCAGGCCCGGCCCGTAGGCCACGATTTCGATCTCGACATTGTTCGCACCTAGATCGGTCTGCACGTTCTTGATGTTGTTGAGAGTGAGACTCCACTTTGCCGGCTCGGCATCGCTGACCTGGAATACGATTTTGTTGCGGGTTGCGACTTGCGCGTGCGCATTCTCGACCCACGGCAGTGCCAGTACGATGACCGCGCACAACAGTGCCGCTAAACGTGCAAACGAACCAGACTTTGTGCTCATCGCCAATACTCCCGGGTTGGTTGGTGCAGTAAAAGGCGACTGATGCGCGCCGACTGCGCGCGTGCGCATGCAATGCCGACAGCTTGCTAGGCGATCCCGCGGTTGCCTTGCATGCCCTTGATGATCGGCAAGTTAAGCTTGACCGGCTTGATGACCTTCTTTGAACGCAAATAGGTTGCCACCAAATCCCAGATCGGCTCGCCGGAGGCCCCTTCGGCAACCGGAGCCCAGCCGGCGACCTTGTACTTCTTGTCCGCCTCGATCGGTTTGCCCTTCAGGCGCATCTCTGAAATCCGTCCGCCCATTTTCGCGATCGGATCGCAGGTATAGGTCATGCCACCGACCCGCACCATGTCGCCGCCTTGCTGGTAGTAAGGGTCGGGATTGAACAGGTTGTCGGCCACATCTTCCATGATGGCCTTGATCTGCTCACCGGTGAATTCGTTCTGGGTCACATGCGGGTAGGTGATCGCGGTCTGGTCCATCACGTGGTCCAGGGTGATCGCCTGGCCCGGCAGGAGCGAGGTGCCCCAGCGGAAGCCGGGCGAGAAGGCCAGGTCGGCGCCCTTGACCTCCATCAGGGCATCTAAGATCACCTGGTC
>JAYTDE010000074.1:0-2664 GCA_043736195.1 Burkholderiales bacterium
CGGTCGATTCAATGCCGCTGCAGGTGATGCTGGTCCGGCACATGCGAATGGCTGTGCGCGATCGGTTGGTGGCGAATCGCGCGTGGACATGGCGCGCGACAGGCTGTTGTCGAGCCCCCTGGCGGCGGCACCCAGCACCGTGCATACCGCTTCAAGCTTCAACAGCAGCGAAGCGCCGGCGCCGCCGGTCTGTGCCAGACCCCGCGCCAGCAACACCGGCCCCAGTGCCGCGCCGAAGGCCGCCATCGCCGCCAGCCGAGGCAGTTCGGCCATCCCCAGCCGCGCATCGCGCGCAGCCGGTTGCAGGGTAAAAAAGCCGCGCGCGGCGGCACCGCCGTACAGCAGGGCCGTGACCCAAGAACTGCCGGCGCCCAAGGTGCTGCGGTTTGATGCAGACCAGGTGCGCTACAACGCGCCGGTGATTGACTGGTGTCGTCCGATGCCGCTCCTGTGCTCGGCCGTACGGCGCCCGGAGGCCAGCATGGAGTTGTTGGATTTCGCACGCGGACCGCTCCTGTATTTCTCGGTCGCGGTCTTTTTCGCCGGCACGGCATGGCGGCTTGTCGCATTGTGGCTGCGCCCTTCGCTGCCGGTGATGGCTGCATCGAAATGCGGACTGTTGCGGCGCTCGGTTTTCGCTTCGCGGTATGGCTGGCGATCACGTCGATTGCCTATGCGACGATCGCGCGAGCACGTTGACCCCATGCGGCAGCCGGCCATGTATATGGAGTTTGCTCCACTCCTCCCGCAGTATCTGTTCGGGAACAATCGTCGCACCGTAGTCGACGAAATCGAGATAGGCCTCCATCTCGTCGATCGCGACAGCCTTGTTGTCCGCGAAGATGGCGGGGGCGAACAGCAAAAAGCTCGCGGCAAGCGAAGCGGCCAGAGCGCGCGCGAGTTTCATTGGATTTCCTGCGGTTTGTCGATGGTTCGATTTGCCGCGACGCCGCGGTCAGGTTGCGGCCGGAATCCGGCCGCAAGCGTCGCTGACGACCGCGAAGCCGAGTGTTACCCAGCGCCGCATGCCGCCGCGCAGAACGGACACATCATCGAAATTCGCCGCGCGCAGGGTCGCCTGGGCCCTGGCCGAGCGCTTGTCGGTCAGGCAGACCACGACGATCCCGCGATCCGCTGTCGGGCGCAACTGGCCCAGATGGTGTTCTAGCTGGCTCAAGGGAATATTCAACGCGCCCGGAATATGACCTTGCGCACCGGCGAATTCGCCCGCGTCGCGCACGTCGAGAACGAGCGGCGCCTTGCCTTCTTCAACTAACCGGCGCAAATCCTCCGCCTCGATCCAGCCGATGGCGGTCGACCGGAACCTTTCGGACAGACGCGGCAGGAAGGCAACCGCGGCCAGCAGCCCGAGTGCCAACAGGCCATAGTGGATCGCCGCGGTATTGCCGACCAGCGCCTCGCGACCGGCATGGCCCAGCCAAGTGTAGGCAACGGCGCCGGGCGCCATGCAGACGAACGAGGTGATCACATAGGCCGCGAAGCGGATCTTCGTCACGCCCAGCGCGTAGTTCGTCAGGTTAAAGGGAAACAGCGGCACCAGTCGAACCAAGGCGACAAAGCGCCAGCCCTCCGCCTCGACGCCGTTGATCAGCCGCTTCAGCCGGCCGGACGTCTTGTGCGCCACCCAGTCGCCGGCGAGGTAGCGGGCGACCAGGAAGGCGATTGCCGCCCCGATGGTGGCACCGGACAGGTTGAGGACGACACCCCAGACCGGGCCGAACAACGTGCCCCCGGCCAGCGCGAACAGCGCAGCCGGGACCAAGAGCGGCGTTCCGGCCGCATACAGCATCACATAGGCAACGGGTGACCACACACCCAGGCCGGCGAGCCAGGCGTCCAGCGCCGCCGGAGTGAAGCGTTCGTGGTGCAGACCGGCCCAGACGACGGCGCCGGCGATCGCTGCGAGGACGAGCAGGCGCAGGATGAAACGGCGACGCTTCACCGCGCGCGCTTCCCGAAAGTTTCAGCGGCGCGCGACCCGCAGCGGTCAGGCCTGGATCGCGGGCTCAAAATACCAGGACCTTGTCCGCAACGGCGGTCCATTCGGCGAGCTGGTCCATCGAGCCGCGCTTGGCGCCTTCAATGAGTTTGTCGGCGGCGATGCCGCGGGCGTCCATGCAGGTGCCGCACACCGCGATCTCGCCGCCCCGGCGCGCAACCGCGCCCAGCATGTCAGCGATGTTGTAGTAGCCCTGCGGCACCTTCTGCCCGCCCTGTGCGCAGGCGGCGGCGTCGCCCGGCAAAAACAGGTGCACGCCGCCGGCCTGTCTTTCAAGCAGCGCGCGCGCCAGGCGCAACGCGTTGTAGGACCTCTCGGTACCGTAGGGAGGATCGTTGAGGATCAGCAGGGTGTTCAGGCGCGGTTCCCTTTCCGTTCGGAGTGCGGCGGGTTGGGCCTTCGGTTGATCGCGTACCCGCCGGGCGTGTCGCGAAACGGTTGCAGCAGCAGGCGATCGAGCCGCAGGTCGGCGCGGGTGCGGAACGCGTCCACACCGAGCGTCATGGCGTCGTGCCCGGCCGCCGGTTGCGCGCGGTAGGTGCCGAACAGCCGGTCCCACCAGGGCACGTTAAAGCCGAAGTTGCTGTTGGTCTCGTTGTAGTCCACCGAGTGATGCACGCGGTGCATGTCCGGCGTCACCACGA
>JAYTDE010000075.1:0-3847 GCA_043736195.1 Burkholderiales bacterium
TTGCGACTTGCACGCATCGCCGCCGCAAACTTTTCACGGCGCCCCGCGCGGGCACGCTCACCGCAGCGTTTCCCACCCTTGCGCAACAGGCGGCCACCCCTGGGAAAGGAATGAAACGTCACATGAACACACGCCGCAAGCTCCTCAATGTGCTGGGTGCGGGTGCGCTGTCGACGCCATTCGCCGCCCTCGCGCAGCAACCGGCCGCTCCAACGGAAAAAATCAGGCGCGTCGGCGTGCTGGTGCTGGGCGACCGCAGCACCGCCCAGGGCCCCGACTCGATTGGTGCTTTCGCGCAGGGCATGCGCGAGCTGGGCCATGTCGAGGGCAAGACCTTAGTCATCGAATGGCGCTTCGCCGACGGCGATTCGAAGCGCCTGGCCGGCCTCGCCGCGGAACTGGTGCGCTGGGGGCCCGATGTGCTGGTCGGCGCCGCCTCCAACCCCGCGACGGCCTTGCAGAAGGCCACTTCCACCATCCCGATTGTGTTTACCACCAGCACCGATCCGGTGGCCAGCGGCTGGGTCAAGAGCCTGGCCCACCCCGGCGGCAACGTCACCGGCATCGTGACCATGTCGGCTGAACTTGCCCCCAAGCGCTTGGAGATGCTGCGGGCCATGGTGCCCAAACTCGCAAGCGTCGCCATGCTGGTCAATCCCGCCAGCGTCACGTCGATGAAAACGATCGACACCGCGATCGGCGTGAGCGATCGGCTCGGGCTGCGCATGGTGCCGGCGAAGGTCGGTACGGCGCAGGAGATTGACGCGGCGTTCGCGCAAATGCACAAGCAAAAGGTGGGCGCCGTGCTGGTAGTGTCGAGCGGACTTTTCTCGCAACACGAAAGCCGGATCGCAGCGCTCGCGGCGAAATATCGCCTGCCTTCAATGGCGCCCTTCAAGAGTTATGTCATTGCTGGCTGCCTGATGAGTTATGGCTTTGTCGGCGCCCACATCTACCGCCGCCTTGCCGCCCACGTCGACCGCATTCTCAAGGGCACCAAACCGGCCGACCTGCCGGTGGAGCAACCGACCAGGTTCGAGCTGGTGATCAACGGCAAGACCGCGCAGGCCTTGGGGCTTACTATTCCGCACACGCTGTTGATCAGTGCCGACAAGATCATTGAATGAGGGATTGCATGAACACCCGCATGAAAACACGCCGCAGACTCGTGAACGCGCTCGGCGCCGCTGCGCTCGCAGCGCCGCTTGCCGCGATCGCGCAAACGGCGAACACCCCTGGCGGAAAAATCTGGCGCATCGGCATCCTGACGCTGGCCAGCCGCGCGTCCGGCGCTCCGTTTTATGCCACCTTTGTGCAGCGCCTGCGCGAGCTGGGCTATGTCGAAGGCGGCAACCTGATGATCGAGGCGCGCTTTGCCGACTTTGACGTGCCGCGCCTGACCGTGCTGGCGGCGGAACTGGTGCAGTTGAAGGTTGATCTCATCATCGCGATGGCGAATCAGGCCACCAGCGCGGCCAAGGCCGCGACCACCACGATTCCGATCGTAATGCCCATCACCAATGACCCGGTCGGCAATGGCTATATCAACAGCCTGGCGCGGCCCGGCGGCAACATCACCGGCCTGGCCGATATTTCCTTTGAGTTGGCTCCCAAGCGGATTGAAATGCTGCTTGCCATGACGGCCAGCAAGGCCCCCAAGGTGTCACAGGTGGCGGTACTGGGGCCTGCCGATAATCCGGTGATGCGCAGGCAGATGGGCTTTTTGCAAGAGGCCAGTGCGCGCCTTGGCGTCAGCTTCGTGCCGGTGTATGCGCTCACGCCGGAGGCGATCGAGCAGGCTTTCGAATCGCTACGGGGTCTCAAAGCCACTGCGCTGATGGTGGTGCCGCATCCGTTTCTAGCGCAGCAACGCAACCAGATCGCCCAATTGGCGGAGCGCTACCGCTTGCCGGTGGCGACACCCTACGCAGCATTCGCGGAGGCAGGCTGCCTGCTCAGTTACGGGCTGGACCCACTGGACAACATGCGGCGCGCGGCGACCTTTGTCGACAAGATTTTCAAGGGGGCGAAGCCGGCCGACTTGCCGGTCGAGCAGCCGGTGAAGTTTGAATTGGTGATCAATGGCAAGACCGCGAAGGCGCTGGGCCTGACGATTCCGCACGGCTTGCTGATCAGTGCGGACAAGGTGATCGAATGAATGCCCGTCGCAAGCTTCTCGGGGCAATTGGCGCAGTCGCTGTGAATGCGCCGCTTGCAGTGTTCGCGCAACAACCGTCAAAAGTCTGGCGCGTCGGCTTTCTCTCGCCGCGCGCCATTGGGCCGATCGAGTCCGACTTTTTCGGCGCGTTTCCGCGCACCATGCGTGAGCTCGGCTATGTCGAGGGCAAGAATCTGATCATCGAGTGGCGCTCTGCCGAAGGAAATTCCGAGCGCCTTCCGGGCCTTGCGGCGCAACTGGTGCAACTGAAGGTCGATGCGATCGTCACCGCTGGCGGGCAAAGCGTGCGGGCCGCACAACAGGCCACCACGACAGTTCCCATCGTGATGGGCACCCCGGGCGATCCGGTGGCGAATGGATTTGTCAAAAGTCTTGCGCGCCCCGGCGGCAATATCACTGGCACCTCGACCATGGCGGGCGATACGGTAACGAAACTGCTGGAAATGCTGCTTGGCATGCAACCGCGGCTCAAGCGCGTGGCCGTGCTGTGGAATCCGGCGAGCGCTGGGCACTTGCCGGTTCTGGACATCCTCAAGAATGCCTCGCAACGGGTCGGCGTCAAGATAGTTCCGATCGAAATCAGGGATGCCGGAGAAATCGCTGCGGCCTTTGTCCGCATGAAACGTGACGCTGTTGACGGGGTGCTTATGAGCCAGGATCCGCTATTCACACTGCACCTACGCACCATCGCTGACCTTGCCCTGAAGAACAAATTGCCTTCGGTCGCATCGATTCGCCAATACACGGAAGCGGGAGGCTTGATGAATTTTGGTCCGAGTTTTGCCGACAGCTACCGCCTCGCCGCTGTGTACGTTGACAAAATTCTCAAGGGCGCCAAGCCGGCTGACTTACCGGTCCAGCAGCCGATGAAGTTCGAGATGTTCATCAACGGCAAGACCGCGAAAGCGCTGGGCCTGACGATTCCGCACGCCTTGCTGATCAGCGCGGACAAGGTGATTGAATGAATGCACGCCGCAAGCTCCTTCTCGCCGCGTTGGGCAGCGGCGGGCTCGGAGCGCCGTTCATCGTGTTGGCGCAACAGCCGGGCCGCATCCGGCGCGTCGGCTTACTGGCAACCCAAAGCCGCCCGTCGGACACGGACTTTCCGCGCTCGGTCTACGCGGCTTTCCAGCAGGGCATGCGTGAGCTGGGGCATGTCGAGGGCAGGAACTTGGCCATCGAATGGCGTTTCGCCGATAGCGACGCCAAGCGCCTGCCCGAGCTGGCCGCGCAGCTGGTGCGCATGCAGGTCGATGTGCTGGTGGCCGGTGGAACCGACGCACCGCTGGCGCTGCAAAAAGCCACCGCCACGATCCCGATCGTCATGACCAGCGCCAGCGACCCGGTCGGCAGGGGCTTGGTCAAGAGCCTGGCGCGGCCCGCGGGCAATATCACCGGGCTGTCGATTGTGACCGGCTATCTCGGCGCCAAACGGCTTGAAATCCTGCGCGCCATGGTGCCCAAGGTGTCTCGCGTGGCGGTGCTTGTCAATCCCGCCAACCCGCAGAGCGCGGCAGGGCTTGAAAGCGTGCAGTCCGGCGCGCGGCAACTCGGCGTGACCATCCTGCCGCTGGAAGCGCAGAGCGCGCCGGAGATCGAGCAGGCGTTTGCGCTGATGCGCAAGCAGGGCGCGGGTGCGCTGATCGTTCTGCTCAACCCGCTGTACCA
>JAYTDE010000076.1:0-2381 GCA_043736195.1 Burkholderiales bacterium
GCCTGCCCGCATCAATGACCCACTCCGAACCGGCGCCGCGCGGCAAGGGATCGACCGGGAACCCGTGAAATGATTTTTCGCCGCGCCCTGCAGCGCGAACTGACACAGGCGGCCGGTGCTGTTTTTGTGACCCTGTTCACCGTGATGGCAACCACCCAGTCGATCCGGCTGCTGGGGGATGCCGCCAGCGGCAAGCTGGCATCCGAAGCGGTGATCGCGTTACTCGGCTTCTCGGCGCTCAACTATCTGCCGGTGCTGCTGTCGCTGACGGTCTTCATGTCGGTGATGCTGGTGGTTTCGCGCCAGTACAAGGATTCGGAAATGGTGGTCTGGTTCGCCAGCGGCCAGTCGCTGACCGCCTGGGTGGGCCCGGTGCTCGGGTTCGCCGCGCCGTTTGTGTTCATCGTGGCGGTCTTGAGCCTGGGGGTTTCGCCGTGGGCCAGCAACCAGGCCGCGCGCTACAAGGAAAACGTCGAGGCGCGCGACGACGCGGCTCGCATCGCGCCGGGCGCCTTCAAGGAGTCCGCGGGCGGCGAGCGGGTGTTCTTTGTCGAGACCGTGGAAGGCGACGCGGCCAACGTGCAGAACATATTCATAAGCACGGTGCAGCAGGGCAAGCTGGGCGTGATGGTGAGTCGGCGCGGATTCACGGAAATCGCGCCCAACGGCGACAAGTTCCTGGTGATGGTCAACGGCCGTCGCTATGAGGGCGAGCCCGGGCGGCTTGACTACAAGTTGATGGATTTCGAGCGTTACTCGGTGCGGGTGCAGCAGAAAGCAGAGCGCATCGAGCCGGAAACCACACCCAAGCAGTTGACCACCGCGCACTTGCTCGCGGCGCGCAGCAATCCGAACAAGGGCGAGTTCCTGTGGCGAATCGGCCTGCCCCTGTCGGCCCTGACCTTGTCGCTGCTGGCCATTCCGCTGGCGTTCGTCAATCCGCGTGTGGGGCGTTCGGTGAACCTGGTGCTCGCATTTCTGATCTACCTGGTCTACAGCAACAGCATCAGCATCACGCAGGCCTGGGTTGCCCAGGGGCGGGTCGGCTTTCACTCGGCATGGTGGCTGGTGCATGTGGCGATGGTGCTGCTGCTCCTGGGTTTGTTCTTTCGCCGGCTCGCCGTCAATTCGGTGTTCCGTGCGTTCGTGCGTGCATGAGGGTTCTGCGCCGTTACATCGAAGGCGAGATCATTTCAGCCACCCTGCTGGTGCTTACGGCATTTCTCGGGCTGTTCGCATTTTTCGACCTGATCAACGAACTGGGCGACATCGGCCGTGGCGACTACCGCCTGCAGCATGCGGCCCTGTTTGTGCTGCTGACGGTGCCCGGCCATGTTTACGAGTTGATGCCGATCGCCGCGCTGATCGGTGCGGTGTACGCACTGGCCCAGTTGGCCGCGCATTCCGAGGTGACGGTAATGCGCATCTCGGGCTTGTCGACCTGGCGCGCCCTGGAGACGGTGTTGCGTATCGGCTTGATGTTCGCCCTCATTACCTTCGCGTTCGGAGAAGTGGTGGCACCGCAGGCCGAGCGTGCGGCCCAGGCCTTGCGCCTGAAGGCGCTGACTTCGGTGATCGCACAGGAATTCCGCTCCGGCCTGTGGGTCAAGGACGATTTCCGTTTTGTCAACGTACGCGAGGTCAAGCCGGATTCGCGCCTGGTCGGCGTCAAGATCTACGAATTCGACAGCGATTACCGCTTGCAATCGATCAGCTACGCCGAGCAGGGCGAATACCTGCCGCCCAATAGCTGGCGCCTGACCGGCGTGACGCGCACGGTCCTTGGGCAGGGCGGGCAATCCAGCCGCATCGAGAACGCTGCGGAGGTTGTCTGGACCTCGGATCTCAACCCGGACATTCTTGGTGTCCTCCTGGTGCAGCCTGACAAAATGTCGATCGCCAACCTGTATCGCTATACCCGCCACCTGGCCGACAACCGGCAAAAGACCGAGCGCTACGACATCGCGCTTTGGAAAAAAGCGGTATATCCGCTGGCGGTACTGGTCATGATGGGGCTGGCCCTGCCCTTCGCCTACATGAACGCCCGTTCCGGCGGCATCTCGCTGAAGATATTCGCCGGCATCATGCTGGGCCTGGTGTTCCATCTGCTCAACAGCCTGTTCGCCCACCTCGGGGCGATCAACACCTGGCCCCCCTTTGCATCAGCGGTGGCGCCGGCCTTGCTGTTTGTGTTGCTGGCCTTGCTCATGCTGTGGCGCGCCGGGCGCGCCTGACCCCGGCGGCCTGCAAGAAAGTTGCGCGGTGGCGCTGCGATCGAATGTGAGCAATCCGAATGATCGCAGGCAGGCGACCCCGGCCTACCGGCTGCCGGGCACGATGCCTGCCGGCAGGCTTTCGATGTAGTCGCAGATCGCGCCCGG
>JAYTDE010000077.1:0-2795 GCA_043736195.1 Burkholderiales bacterium
GACCGGCGCCGGTCGCTCGTCCAGAAAAAGGATTGCCGCGAGTATGGTCAGCAAGGGCCCGCTGGCGCGCGCCAGCGGATAGATCACCGACAGGTCGCCACTGCGATAGCCGCGATCGAGAAAGACGAAATACGCGACATGGATCAGTGCGCTGCCCAGCATCATGGCAATGGCGAGGGCGTCGGGCAACCAGCCCGATTGCCACAACTGCATGAGCGCCAGTGGCGCGTAGATCAGGCATTCGAACCACGCCACCAGCCAAAAGAACGCGATGCCGCCGCCCTTGCTCTGTTTGAGGAACAGGTTCCAGGTGGCGTGGCACCAGGCGGCAAACAGAATGAGCAACAAGGCTGAGAGCGGCATCGCTTGGGCGCACGGCTCGCGGATTGCAAACACGCCGGCTGCAAGGAAAAAGGGCGACCCGAAGGCCGCCCCGATTGTTGCATGTTGTCGCCCGTGGTCAGATCACGCTGATCGAATTGCCGTCGACCTTGACGCGGTCGCCATTGCGCCAGGCCGGCGCCTGGCTTTGCGTCACGCTGCGTGTGCTGCCGTCTTCCATTTTCACGCGCACCTCGTAGACCTTGGTCGAGCGCACGCTTTTCTCGATCTGATGGCCAGCCACGGCGCCACCGATCGCGCCCAGGATCGCCAGTGCATCGGAGCCACGACCGTTGCCGAACTGCTTGCCGATCACCGCACCCCCAAGCGCGCCGCCGATTCCGCCGATGCCGGAGCCTTCGCCGGCTACCTTGTTTTCGATGACCGCTTCGATCACACCGCAGTTGACGCAGACCGGTTTGGCCACCGCTGCCTGGACCGGCGGGGCTTGAGTCACCTGGACCGGTGCATTGCCGTAGCCGCCGTAGCCGGCATTTCCGTAGGGGTTTGGCTCATAGGGATCACCACTGCGCGGTGCGTTGCCGGCCACCGGGATGGGTTGACGGTTGCGTATCGGCGCTTCATATTGGACATCGCGTTCGACCGCTGCAACCCGCACGACCCGCGGTTTGGGCGCGGCCGGCGGGGGCGCGGATTGCACGATGATCTGCGGCGCCGCTGCTGCAGCGGCCGGGATTGCTGCGGCAGCCAGCGCGGCTGGCGCGACCACTGCTGCAGCCGCCGGCTGCACATTGGCTTGGCTGCCGGGCAAAACACCGGTCATGACGCCGACGCCGGCCGCCGACACCACGATCACGGATGCGGCCGCTGCGGCCATCAGGGGATGAATGCGCGGGGTGGTGCGAATAACCTGGTTCATGGCTTGATCCTCCAATACGCGACAGTGCGTGGCTCAATGAACGCCGTGGCTGGCCGTCGGGACTACGCTTAAGTGTGAGCGTTTGTAAGGGGATGTTACGCTCTGGAGATTGCGTAACTTTTCACAGCGTCCCGACCATGTCCGCGATTTGCCGTTTGCTGCAATGCTGTCTTATCCCGATCTTGCTGGCCGGCTCTGCCGCCGCACAGGAGGTTCGTAGTGAACGTGCCGTTTTGCGGGTGGTGACTGTTGCGCAGGGCCTGGATCACCCCTGGGGCCTGGCGTTTCTGCCGGACGGCCGCCTGCTGGTCACCGAGCGCGCGGGGCGCCTGCGCATCATCGAGCGCGACGGCCGGGCAGGCGCACCGCTGGCCAATGTTGCGGCGGTGGTGGCGCAGGGGCAGGGCGGTTTGCTCGATGTGCTGCTCGACCGCCAGTTCGCCAGCAACCGCACGCTATACTTTTCCTACTCCGAGCCTGGTGAAGGCGGTGCCGGCACCAGCGTGGCGCGCGCACGGCTGGGCGCCGCCGGGCTCGAAGAGGTGCGGGTGATTTTTCGCCAAAGCCCGAAAGTGCGCGGCGGACTGCATTTCGGCTCGCGCATCGTGCAGGCGCGTGACGGCAACCTGTTTGTCACCCTGGGCGAGCGCTATCAGCGCGACCGCGCGCAGGAACTGGGCAACCATCTGGGCAAGCTGGTGCGCATCCGGCCCGACGGCCAGGTGCCGCCCGACAATCCGTTCATCGGCCGCGCCGGCGCCTTGCCGGAGATCTGGTCATACGGGCATCGCAACGTGCAGGGCGCGGCGCTGCACCCCGGCACCGGCGAACTGTGGACCGTGGAGCACGGTGCGCAGGGTGGCGACGAAGTCAATCGGCCGCAGGCCGGGCGCAACCATGGCTGGCCGGTGATTACCTTTGGCCGCGATTACTCCGGGGCCAGCATCGGGGAAGGTACCGCCAAGGCCGGCATGGAGCAGCCCCTGCATTACTGGGACCCGTCGATCGCGCCCTCCGGACTGGCGTTTTACGACAGCGATGCGATTCCCGGCTGGAAGGGCAGCCTGTTGGTCGGTTCGCTCAAGTTTCGCCTGCTCGCAAGGCTTGAACTCGACGGTAACCGCATCGTGCGCGAAGAACGCCTGCTGCAGAACCTGAATGAACGGATTCGCGACGTGCGTGTCGGCCCCGACGGGCTGGTTTACCTGCTCACTGACAGTTCCGACGGCAGGGTGTTGCGGCTCGAGGTCGCCAGGTAGCGCCCGGCTTCAGCCTGGAGCAACGGAAAGAAGTGCTCGAACGCGGTTTCAAGCGCTGCGTGCGCGGTAATCAGCGCCGGCAATGCCTGGTCCAGCGGCACCGGTTTGGAGAAACGCTTGCCAATCCAGGCCAGCACGCGGGCCATGCCCGCCGCGCTGGCGCAAGCGGTCAGGCCATCATGGGTTGCCATGCCGTGTGCGACCCGCGCGGCCGGTTCAGGCAGTTGCGGCGCGATGCGCACCAGGCAGGTGTGCACGCTGTCGCTGTAGTCCTT
>JAYTDE010000078.1:0-6332 GCA_043736195.1 Burkholderiales bacterium
TCGCTACAACCGACAAGAAGGATTTCGCCATATATCGCACCAAGTCCGGAAAGTACTTCCGCAATCTATTCCGTACCGCATAGCGGTCACCGCACCGTCTGCGACTGCTCCGCAGCGCCGAGCATGAGTTTCGTCGAAGGCATAAGCGCGACTCATGCGGCAGACTGAAGGCATGGGTGAGGCACATCGCGAAATGCATTCCGTCGCGCGCGCTGGAACTCAAGGTCGACTAGGGTTGAACGCTGGACCCGGCCGCGGCCTACGGCACCAATGCGGGGTTTCGGCTCGGTCCTGGGCCAAACTTCGGCCTAGATCATCTGCAGGCCGCCATCGATCAGAATCGACTGCCCGGTCATGCCGTCGGACTCGCCTGAACCCAGATAGACGGCGAGGTCGGCGACTTCCTTGGGCTGCAGAAAGCGCTTGAGCGGCACGCGCGCCAGCCCCGCCTCCATCACTTTCTCGAACGGCACACCGAGAATCCGCCCGTGTTCGCGGAAGCCTTCGATCATGTCGGTCTCGACAAAGCCCGGGCAGATCGCGTTGACGTTGACCGAGTACGCGCCCATCTCTAGAGCGGCGCAACGCGTCAAGCCCACCACCGCATGCTTGGAGGCGTTGTAGGCGCCCTGGTTCATCGAGCCCGCCTTGCCGGCGGTCGAGGCGATGTTCACCACCTTGCCGCTGCGGTTGGCCTGCATGTGCCTGAGCACCAGTTGCATCACATGGAAGGCGCCGTAGACGTTCACCTTCATGATGCGATCGAAATCCTCGAAGCTGTAATCGGTGATGCGCGCGGCCTTGTAGACCCCGGCATTGTTGACCAGCACGTCGATGCGGCCAGTGGCGGCAATCGCCTCGGCGACCATGGCCTCGACGGCAGCACGGTCGCTCACGTCTGCAGCATGCAACCACGCCTTCACGCCGAGCGCCTCGGTGGCCGCCTTTACTTCGGCCAGCTTGTCGCCATTGGTGGCAACCAGGAACAGGTTGGCGCCCTCCTCGGCATAGCGCAGTGCGATGGCGCGCCCGATGCCGCGGCTGGCGCCGGTGATCAATGCGGTGCGGCCCGCAAGCCGGCCTGGTTTTGCCGTCGATGTCATGGATTCAGCCTTTCGAAACGAGGGTTCGCAAAATCGCCGGGGGCCGCCTTCTGGCGGTATGGGTCCGTGCGTTGCGGTGATTGTAGTGGCGCGCGGAGGCGCGGCGGATCAAGGCGACGCGCGGCCTGCGATGGCGCAACGCGCTCTTTCGGAAATCGTGAATCAGGTCAGCGTCGACTCTCTGTCGATTCGTGGCCGGGCGGCAGCCGCCGCATCGATCCAGTCTGCCAATCCGGGCCAAAGCGCGCTGGTTGATTCGCGAAAGAAACCAAAGTGACCGATGCGCCGCACGCCGGCATCGGCAGGCGTGAATGTGCGGCGTTCGACTAAGGCCGCGCCCATTCTGCTCAACAGATGCGTGGCCGCCGCCGCTGGCGCGAAGCCGCGATCATCGGTGAATGAGTACGACAACACGCGTCCGCGATAAGCGCCATAGCCGCCGGCGTCGATGCCCGCGTCGTCAAACAGGTATTCGGGCAGCAGGCCCCAGCGCCGCCAGTCGCGCGCGACGCCGGGCGGCAAGTCATGGCCGACACCCAGGCGCCCCGGCCAGTAACCAAGAGTCGAGAGCATCAGGGGTGCCAGGACCAGCCACATCGCCAGCATCAGCGGTTGTTCGCGCAGCGGATAGCGGCGCCAGTAGCAGGTGCCGGAGGCGATCAGCACCGGGCGCGGCACCTGTGCCAGGCGCGGCGCGAGGGCGGCTAAGTGACCGCCGGAACTGTGGCCGATCACGGTGATGCGGGCAGGGTCGGGTTCGACGGTTTGGCCGACATGGCGCAGCACGGCGTCGAGATCCAGTTGGCCCCAGTCGCGCATGCGCGCCGGGTCGCGGCCGGCCGGGCCGGCGCGTGAATCGCCGATGCCGCGCGCATCCCACAGCACGACGGTGAACCCGCGCCCGGCAAGAAAACGCGCGAAATTGTCGTAGTAGCCGCGTTTGACGCCGGTGGCCGAATTGACAATCACCGTGCCGCCTGAAGCGGTTGAGCCTGCGCTGGCAGTTCGCGCCGGCGGGTACAGGGAAGCCGCCAGCGAACGCTTGTCATCGCAGACAACATGGAAGGGCTTGAAAGGGTTGCGCATGGAGAATCTCCGTGGTGGGCAACCAAGGTAAAGTATGGATTGACTCCACAGTCAAGCGTTTGCTTGAGGCCTTGTTCTCACCATGCTGATTGCCGAACTCGAACGCCGCTCAAGGCTCACCCGCGACACCATTCGTTTCTACGAGCGGGCCGGGCTGATCAGCGCGCCGCGGCGGCGCGCGAACGGTTATCGCGAATACGACGACGATTCGGTTCGGGAGTTGCGCTTCATCAGCGCCGCACGTGAAATCGGCTTCACCCTTGAGCAGATACGCACGGCGCTGCCGTCGCTCAAGGCTCCGCCGGCGCGTTGCGCCGCCTTGCTTGCGCAACTGGATCAACGGCGCACGCAGATTCGCCTGGCGATTGCCGCTGAGCGCAAGCGCCTGCGCCGCGTGGATGATCTGATCGAGCGATTCAGCGCCGTGCGCTGGGATTCGTCAAGTGCGGCAATTGAATAGTGTCAGGCCGTATGTCCGCGTTTTCCTGTGGTCCAAAGGCTGCTATGCGGCAGCCAGCATCTTCGATGCGAACGTTTTCTGTACCTCCTGCCTGGTCGCGCCTACCGCGAAGAGCGCACGCACGATCAGGTCCAGTGACACCGAGGCGTCCCCGGCCTCGATCTTGGCTACCCGCGACTGGCTCGATTTGATGCGCAGTGCCAGGTCGCTCTGCGAAAGCTTGCGCTTGATGCGGGTTTGCCGGACCGCTTCGGTAAGTGCCAACTTGATTTCGACGAGTGCCGCCTCCTCGTCGCTCATCTTGAGGAATTCCTTCGGCGAGCCAGCATGCCAGCCTGCGGTGCGCAGGCGCTTCATCTTTTCCGGAGTCATTTGATCAATCCTTGTCTTGCGTGAGAGTTCGATAATGCCGCAGGCGGCTCTTGCACAAGTTGATGATGTCGTCGGGCGTTTTGGTGGTCGTTTTTGCAAACACTTCAAGGATCACCACTGCTTCGGTGTCAAGGTGGACCACGATCCGCCATGTCTTGCCAGCGTCTGGAATGCGCAGCTCGTGACAGCCATGGCCGATGCGCGGCATCGGCCGCGAATGCGGCAGCGCGATCATCTCGCCGCGCTGCAAGCGCCGCAGCAATCCACCGGCTTCGATCCTTGCGGCGCCTGAAAGCGGCGGCGTCTTGAGTTCGTTGCGCAGCCACAGAAGGATTTTGTCCGATTTCTTCACGCCATAGTATATGTCACATTTGACATACTTCCAACCCTGATGCGCTCTGTTTGAGCCTAGAACGTGCGGATGCGCGGCGTCTCCAGTGTGCGCAAGACGATATTCTGCAGCAGAGTGACGACCGCCGCATTCGATTCCGCCGGAATGCCGTCGCACCACGGGATCAGACCGCCGCCACCGCCGTCCACCAGGCCCAGGCCGACGCCGACGTGGTGCAGGGCGATCTCTTCTTCGGCGGTATGGCACAGCGACGGGCCGTCCGAGATCGCGCGCGCGCCTGCCGGGCTTGAAGCTGGTGGAATGCACCGAGATGTTCCACCACGCGCGCATGATCAAGACGTCGCGCGAGCGGGAGATCCTGCGCCATGCCTATCGCGCCACCGAAAAGGCGCTGCTCTCCACTTACGCCACGGTGCGCGTCGGTGAAACCGAGAAGAGCATGGCCAATCGCCTGGCCGACGCCCTCATGCATTCGGGCGCCGACATGGTGGCCTACCTGCACATCAACGCTGGCGCCAACACCGGCTATCCGCACATGTCGCCCGGCGACTACCGGGTACAGGATGGCGACATCGTCAAGGCCGATGTCGGTGCCTGGTTCTCCGAATACATCACCAACATCGGCCGCACCGCCAAGGTGGGCAAGCCGAGCGCAGAGGACCAGTCGTACTGGACGCGCCTGCGCGACATCCACCGCCGCATCATCGACATGGTGCGCCCGGGCAACACCGGCATGCAATTGTTCGCCAAGGCCGGCGAGCTGTATGCCAAGGCGGACCTGGCCTTCCCCTACGCGCACAAGGGCCACGGCGTCGGCCTCCTGGTGCACGAACATCCGCTGATCAGCCCGCACGAGGACATTCCGTTCGAGCCCGGCATGGTCACCACGGTGGAAACGCGGGTGCGCTGGGTCGGCCGGGTCGGCTATCACATGGAAGACTTGATCGAGATCACCGACGGTGCGCCGGTGCTGATGTCGGACGCGTTCGACAACGAGCAGAACTTCGTGATCTGAGGTCTGTGCAAAAGCCACGCACGTCACGCCGCCCGCGGTCCGGCATGGCGCGACGGTCGCGGGCAGGCGCAGGGCGCAATTGCGATGAATTGACCTGCGGGGCCCTTAGGCGTGACGCTGCACGATGTCGTGATGACGGTGAAAGTGCTACTGGACTTGACTGCGGCCAAGCCTGTATAACTACACAAGATATCGGCAGCTTCGGAGACAAAGCATGCTCCCCGTTCGATCACGCAGCGCATTCCGCTGCTTGCCTCTCGTTTTGGCATGCCTCGCTTATCCGGGCCTGGCACAATCGCAGGATTACCCGTCACGCCCGATCCGCCTGATCGTGCCGACCGCGGCCGGGGGCGGCTTCGACATCCTGGCGCGCTATATGGCACAGCGCATGGGCGACGATCACAAGATCAGCGTGGCGGTGGAAAACCGCGTCGGCGCCGGCACGGTGGCCGGCACCGAGTTTGCCGCCAAGGCGCCGGCGGACGGCTACACCCTGATGCTGGGCGGGGTGAGCAACATGGCGCTGAACCCGGCGCTGTTCAAGAAGCTTCCCTACGACGCCGCGCGTGACTTCGTGGCGGTCGGTTACCTGGCTACCTTTCCTACGGTACTGGTGACGCCGCCCGATTTTCCCGGCACCACCTTGGCCGAGTTCGTGGCCCAGGTGCGCGCCAATCCGGGCAAATACAACTTCGCTTCCGCCGGTGTCGGCACCGGGCAGCATGTGTGGGGCGCGATCCTGATCAGGCAGTTGGGGCTGGACATGCCGATGGTCCATTACAAGGGCGCGGCGCCGGCGCACCAGGACTTGCTGGCCGGGCGCACCCAGGGCATGCTCGACAATCTCTCGGCGGTGCGCCAGCACATCCAGGCCGGCAAGTTGAAGGCCTTCGCGGTAAGTACCCGTGCGCGCGCCAGCCAGTTGCCCAATGTGCCGTCGATCATCGAAACAGGTGTGGTCGACTTCGAAGCCGGCAGCTGGATGGGTCTGTTCGCACCGGCAGCAACGCCGGCGCCGATCGTCGAGCGCCTGCGCGGCCTGGCCGATGCGCTGGTGCGTTCACCGGAATTCATCGCCCGCATCGAATCAACCGGCGGGGCGGCGCTGCCGATTCCCGGCAATCGGCAAAACCAGTTCCTCGCCGACGAAATCGCGCGCTGGGACCGGCTGATCAGGCAAGCCGGCATTCAACTCGACTAACGGAGGCAGTTCAAATGGAACAGATCGCAGGCGCTACCTTCAGCCATTGCGGCATATTCGTCACCGACCTCGACCGCATGGTTGGCTTCTATACAAAGTACCTGGGTTTCGTGGTCACCGATCGCGGCCGGTTGGGCACTTTCGAAGCAGCATTCCTTACCCGCAACCCCAACGAGCATCACCAGATCGCGATGGTCACCGGCCGCAAGCCGGGCGAGCAGAACACCATCCAGCAGATCTCGTTCCGCGTTGAAAACCTGGGCGTGATGCGTCGGATGTACGCCGCCATCTGCAAGGCCGGCGACCTGGTGACGCTCAGCGGCCCGGCGCTCGGCTCGATCTCGCACACGGTGGCCTTGTCGGTCTATTTTGGTGACCCGGACGGCAATCGCGTCGAACTGTTCGTCGATACGCCGTGGTACATCACCCAGCCGACCCGTGAAGCACTTGACCTGTCGATGCCGGACGCCGAGTTGATGGCCGCGGTCGAGGCATTTGCGCGCAAGCAGCCTGGTTTCCGTTCGCGCGCGGAATGGTCGGCCGAATTGAAGCAGAGAATCGAAGCGGCGCAGCCGGCGTAGGCCGGGCGGATTGGCGCAGCGGCGCCGCGACCCGCTCAGGCTTTCGGGTCGAGCGCGCGCAGGACTCCGGCGCGTTCTTTCGCCGCCGTCATCAGGAAGCTGACCTCCGAGCCGCCGAGAATGAACTGCACGCCCATGGCGATGAACTTCTGCATCAGCGCC
>JAYTDE010000079.1:0-2964 GCA_043736195.1 Burkholderiales bacterium
GCGGCGCGAACCTCGCCCCGGCTTCTGTTTCCTGCGCCGCCGGCAGGCGCTGGCGGTTGCAGTAAAGCACCTGCATGCGAAAGCCGTGCGCGATGCCGGCCATGATCGAACCGACTTCGCCCAGGCCGATGATGCCCAGGGTCTTGCCATACAGGCCCGAGAGCTGCGTGAAGCCGGTCCAGTTATAGGCAACGCCGTCGGTGGGCTTGACCAGGGTCCGGTCCCACAGGCCGGCGCGCACCTGGGCGTCGGCCCGCGGCAGCTGCTTGGCCAGGGCCAGCATCAGCATGATGCCGTGCTCGGCGGTGTAGATCAAAGTGAGGCGGGGCAGGCAGGAGACGCGGATGCCGCGCTTTTTCGCAGCCTCCAGATCGATGCCGTCGGCACGCGCACCGATGCGCTGGATGAGTCGCAAATTCGGGCAGGCAGCGATCATTTGCGCATCCACCGTCCCGCGGCGAAAGATGATGATGTCGGGGTTGGCGGCGCGGATTTCCTCTGCCGTGGCGGTCAGCCCCGGCAGCGTCACGCCGTCGGCAGGGTGCAGTCCGTCGGCGGCCGCGTACACCGCCTGCGGATCGACCGGCTCGGGTGCGAAAAAAGCGCGCACCCAATCTTCGCTCACCTCCGGCGGCCGGGCCAGCGCATAGCGGCCAAGGCGGATCACATGGTCGTCGTCGAGAAACATGATCGTGTGCCGGGACATGCGATTGTCAGCCTTTGCGTGATGTTGTCCGGCAGGGACATCGCGGCTTGCGGGAATCCGGTCCCGCGATGTATGCAACCGCGGCTGCGCCGATGATATTACTATGCTGACTATGGCTCGAATCCAGCGTGCGCAGGTACCGAACATGCAGTAGTGCCGTGCGATTCAAGGAACGGGTGGCGTTCGTTGCCAGCCCCCTGGTCTGCTGTCGCGGCAGGAGCAAGGCTACGTGGTGGACCAAGGACAAGCCGGAGGATACATGGGACGACTGTACGAACCTTTGAATCCATGACCGGCGCCAATGCTTTTCAACCCATAAGGAAGAACTGACATGCGCGAGCAGATCAGGGCAGGAATTGTTTCCATTGTTGCGGCCGTAGCCGGCTTGGCACAGGCGCAGTATCCCGACAAGCCGATCAGGATCATGGTGCCTTTCGTGGCGGGCGGCGTTTCCGACAACGTCGCACGACAGGTGGCGCTGAAGATCACCGAGCAGACCGGCAAGTCCTTCGTGGTCGAAAACCGTGCCGGTGCCGGCGGGCGCATCGGCTACGAGGCGGGCGCGAAGGCCGCACCTGACGGTTACACCATCATGGCCACCGATGCCACCTACACCATGCTGCCGGGCATTTTCGGGGCCAAGCTCAATTTCGAGCACGGAGACCTGACGCCGGTCCTCCTGATCGCGCAAATGCCGTTTGTGCTCGCCGTCAAGAGTGACAGCAGGATCAAGACCCTGCAGGACCTGGTGGCGCAGGCGCGCGCCAACCCCAACAAGATCAACTACGGCAGCTCCGGCAATGGCGGGGTCAACCACCTGGTGACCGAGCTGTTCGCCAGGAGCGCCGGCATCTCGATGCAGCAAATCCCGTACAAGGGCATGGGCGACGCTGTTGTCGGATTGCTGGGCGACCAGGTCGACCTGCTGGTGACCGCCATGCCCACCGGCTTGCCGCATGTGAAGAGCGGCAAGATGACCGCACTGGCCGTATCCTCGGCCAAGCGGGCGGCTGCCGCGCCGCAGATTCCCACCGCCACGGAGCAGGGCGTACCGTTCGTCTCCAACAACTGGGTGGGGTTCACCGTTCCCAAAGGGTCGCCACGGGAGGCTTACGAATGGCTGTCGAAGAGCGTACTGGCGGCCATGGCCACCCCCGACCTGATTGCACGCATCCACGCCATGGGCGCCGAGCCCAACCTGCTGGTCGGCGACGAGTACGGCAAGATGATCCAGGGCGAGACGGCGCGCTGGAGTGAAGTGATCCGGGCCGCCGGAATCAAGGTCGAATAAGGCGCGGCAGGGCGCGGCAAGCGCCGGCTCCCGGTGTCATGGAGCGGCCGCTGCCGCGCGACGTAGGCGGTCATGTTGTGCCCATTCGAGGACGAATTGAGCTTGCGCATCGGTTTCCGGTGAACGGGGGTGTCGATCGTTCTTGGCGACCGTGCTCCACAGATCGGCAAGCTGCGCCAGCGCTTCTTCTCCGCTATGCCCATGCCGCACCAGCCAGCAGCCGACGATGGTACCGGTGCGGCCAACCCCGCCCCAGCAATGCAGGTAGGGCACCACCTCGACTGCCAGCAAGGTATCGATGCGGTCGAGGATCTGGTTGGCATAGCCTGCGGTATGCGGTACGTCGTGGTCACCAATCGGCCAGCGTTCGTGCGCCAGCGGCCGGTCGAGCGCGCGCGAAACCGGCGCCAGGAGTGGCGCATAGGGCGCCAGTTCATGCGGTTCGGTGAGGTCGAGAAACTGGCGCACGCCGGCCGCGGCGATGTCTGCCAGACGCTGGCGTGCACGAGCCTTGTTCGGGGCGCCGGGGTATTCGCCGGCGAGCAGGCGGCCCGGGGCTACCCAGTAGCAGTTGTCGTGCGGGCGGTTTCTCATGGTGCAAGTGTAGTGCGGGATGGAGGCGGGAAAGGTCGACCATGGGTAGCTGGCCTGGTAATTTGAATGGGGTTGACTATCGCCCTTGATCGCGTGATCGAACTAAAGCCGCTCTGCTCTCGCGTACACTGAAATCGTGCAATTTCTGATTCAAACCATGAAGAAAATCACCTTGAGCGCCGAAGAAAGCCTGATCGAGGCAGCGCGCGAGCGCGCGCGCAGCGAAAAGACGACCCTCAACGAGCAGTTCCGTCGCTCGCTGGCCGACTACGCACAGGCGCATGAACGCATGCAGCGCTACGACGAAGTCATGACACAACTGCGCGACAAGCTGGTGCTGGGGAAAAAACCGACGCGGGGAGAAATCAATGAG
>JAYTDE010000080.1:0-1629 GCA_043736195.1 Burkholderiales bacterium
GGCGGCCTGCCTTATCCGGTGCTGGTCGCGGCTTCCGCGCGCTATCCGGATTGCGTTCTGACTCTCGACTGGGAGACGGACAGCGCACGCGGTGTCACCAGCATTCGCAATGGCGAAGTGCAAAGCGCCAACGCCGGCGAATCAACGGACATGGCCTTGGCAGAATCGATCGAAATGGATGCCGCCGGCACGCTGCGCCTGGGCTTGGCGCTGCCGTCTGCATCCGACAGCGCTGCCGCCTCGGTCATCGGCTACGCCGCCACCAGCAGGGCGGAAACCTATTTCCGAATCAGCGGCAACGCAGACTCATGCACCCTGCAAACCACCGGTGGCGACGCTCGAGCATGGAACGAAGACTGGACCGATTCCGGCGGCACCTGGTCCTGCCGGGCAAGCGCGGAACCGCAATCAATCAGCGCGGACGATCTGCGCGTCTTGGACGATAGCGCCGCCAGCTTTCGCGCGCGCTGGCTCTGGTACGACCACGCGGCGCTGGAAGAAACCGCGATTGAGCGCCAGCGTGCCCACGATGGCGCTCGGCTTGTCAATCCGATCAACGTACAATCCCGTGGGTTGGCGCGTCTTGCTGCGGGTGGTTCCGGCCAAATCGCACCGCATTTGCAATGGGTGCCCGCGCTGCTGGCACGCTCGTGGGCTGCCGCCGACCTTTGAATCATGGGCCGCATCGAATGATCCCTTATCGCGAACACGCGGTCCAATGCCTGTCCCCGGCCGGCTTGCATCGCGTCGCTTATACCGAATGGGGCGATCCGCATAACCCGCGCGTGCTGGTCTGTGTACATGGCCTGTCGCGCGTCGGCCGCGATTTCGACGATCTGGCACGCGCCCTTTGCGCCGACTATCGTGTGGTCTGCCCGGATATTGTCGGGCGCGGCCGCAGCGACTGGTTGAGCGATCCATCGCACTATCAAATCCCGCAATACTTGGGTGATATGGTCACGCTCCTTGCAAGGCTTGACGCCGATTCCGTCCACTGGGTCGGCACCTCGATGGGCGGCCTGATCGGCATGGCCTTAGCGGCGCTGCCGCATACGCCGGTCACGCGCCTGGTGCTCAACGATGTCGGCCCGTTGCTCAAGGCCGAGGCGCTCAAGCGCATTGCCGAGTATCTGGGTCAGTCACCGGTATTTCCCGATTTCGCCAAGGCACAGGCCTATATCCGCGCGGTCAGCGCCTCGTTCGGCCTGACCAGCGAGGCGCAGTGGCAGCGACTCACCGAAGTCAGCCTGGTGGCGGCGGATGGCGGCGGCTGGCGCCTGCACTATGACCCTGCCATTGCCGCGCCATTGCGCACCCAGGGCACCGGCAGCGTGGACATCGACCTGTGGCACATTTATGATGCGATCCGCTGTGAGACCCTGGTGGTGCGCGGCGCGCAGTCCGATTTGCTCGATCGTGCCACCCTGGCCGCCATGGCCACACGCGGGCCGCATGCGGCGACCGCCGAAGTTCCGGAGGTCGGCCACGCACCGATGTTCATGGACGCCGGCCAGATCGATATCGTCAGGAATTTTTTGTTGAACCCAAAGGGAAAAGGCAGGCAATCATGAAGGTAGAACGCTTCCACGTAGGTCCCAGGCTGTCCGAAATGGCCATTCATCACGGTAC
>JAYTDE010000081.1:0-1819 GCA_043736195.1 Burkholderiales bacterium
CCGACAATGTCGGCAAAGGTGCAAATGCGCTGGGCAATCCACTCTGGATGCTCGATGTAGTTGGAGGTGGAGCTCACGACGCCGGGAATCAGGATCTTGTCGTCGGGGATTTCACGCTTGCGCTCGGCGAACACCCGCCACTCGTGGGCGTGGCGCGGATTGGCCGCCTCGAACAGCAGGGCTTGTGGCGCGGCCCGCATCACGATAGCGAACAGCTTCTCCAGCGGGATATCGCGATGGTGTGGTCCCTCGTAGTTGCCCCAGCACAAGTGCAGGCGCATGCGCTCGGGCGGCAGGCCGGTGAGGGCGGCGTTGAGCGCTTCGACCTGGGCGGCGGCATGGCGCAGAAATTCTTCGTCGCTCAAGTGTTTGAAAGTGAGATGTCGGCCCATTGCAAGATCGGGACAATCAACCTGCAGGATGAATCCGGCCTCGATGATCGAACGATATTCGTCGCGCATCGCGTCCGCCAGTGCGCCGAGATAGCGCTCGGGCGAGCGGTAGTATTCGTCCGCTTGGAAGACCGCGATGACGCCCGGCGAGGCTGCGTTCATGAAGCCTTGCTCGATGCCGGCTGCATCCAGCGCGGCGCGAAAACGCCTCAAGTCTGACATCAGCGGCGCACGGTCCTTCACCGCGATCGGTCCGGTGCAGCAGGGGCGCGCCAGCTTGACCGCAGTGGTGCGGCGCGACATCAGTCGGGCCAGGTATTGCGGGAACTCGTCAAGGTCGGCGCCGCGCATGGCCTTGCTGTGGCCGGAGAAGCCGCTCAGCCGGTCCTTGATGTAGGTGGCGTAGCTGGGCTTGCTTTGTTCACCATCGCTCACCACATCCACGCCACTCGCACGCTGTCTCGCAACGACGTCGCGCACCGCTTGCGCCATGGTGTTGTCGAACTGGGCCGCGTCGTAGGGCAGGCCGCCTTCCTTGCGCGCCAAAAGGTCGACTACCGCCTGCGAGCGCGGCAGCGAACCCACGTGCGTGGTGAGAATGCGCTCGGGACTGACGTGCATTGCTGCTTACTCAAACGCGCGGGTTGAGCAATTCCGTATGCCCATGACCACTGGCGTCGTCGATCCAGTCGACCTCCTGGCGGCCCGCCTAATTGATGAACACCTTTGCGGCGGGCGCCAGTGCATGGCCGATCCACAGCCTTTGGGTGCGACGATGAAGTCGATATGGAATTTCTCTGCTGCCGCGGCTCGCAGTTTGAAGTCGGGATTGACGGTGTTATCGGAACCCGGGACAGCCTTGACGTTAAGCTGGTGTCCCTCGGCCCAGGTGTCGACAAACGCATGCGGACTGGCCGAAATCTTGTCAACGCAATCGATGTGCAGACTCGTGGCGGCACGGCGATACGGCGCTGACGGCGCCGTACGGTGTTTCCGGTGGTCGAGCGCCCTGTACCGGGTTGTCATGTTGTTCACGCTTCGATCCCGTTTTATGTGATGGGTTGGCGCGCGGGCAGCGCGTCGCACTATATCGCAGGTCTCTTCGCGCAGGCATGCTCGCCATTTGATGGGCTTTGCACCCATGAATTGGTCCAGCACATGGATCGGCACCTCGCCGCCGCCCCTTGATGGCTGGCAGCAGGTTTGCGGATCGAACGCTGGGCATTGTTGGCGGCTTGGCTGCAAGTGGCACTGGGTGACTAGAGATGTGCCTCTAACGCAAACCCGTCATTTAGTGTGCTTCCTCTAGCCAAGGTGCATAACATGCGATGCATACCGGTTGGCGAGTTTCCGCGAGAAGGGGCAAGCGAACCGAATCCCGACCCGTTCGGTCCACACTTTTCCAAGGAGTAAAAACATGGCCAAGA
>JAYTDE010000082.1:0-6755 GCA_043736195.1 Burkholderiales bacterium
TTGACCTCGCCTAAGCCAAACACCAGCAGGCGCTGCATGCTGCCCATCACCGCCACTTTGGTCTGGCCTTCCTGCACCAGGGTCGGACGCAGCGGCTCGCTCTTTTCGTCAAGCTTCATGAAAGCCTTGCCACCCTTGACGCGCGACAACATGTCGCCCACCTTGCACTGGAAGCCGTAGCCATTGCTGCCGGCGACCAGCACCCGTTGCTCGGCCGCTCCGGCCAGCATGTGCAGCACCCGCGTGCCAGCCTCGAGGTCGATGAGGGAGGTGAGCGGTACGCCATCGCCACGCGCGCCCGGCAATTGCGCCACCGGCACCGAATAGGCGCGGCCGTTGGAGCCCAGGAACACTGCCTGGTCAACGGTACGGCATTCGAAGGCGCCATAGAGCGCGTCGCCTTCCTTGAAATTGAACAAGGCGGCGTCGTGGCCGTGTCCCGAGCGCGCACGGACCCAGCCCTTTTCTGAAAAGATCACCGTGACTGGTTCGTCGAGCACGGTCTGGGTCACCACCGAGCGCCCGGCTTCTTCGATCAGGGTACGGCGCTCGTCACCGAACTGCTTGGCGTCGGCCTCGATTTCCTTGATGACCAGTTTCTTCATCGCCGCTTCGTCGGCCAGCAGATGCTCCAGATCCTTCTTTTCGACCTTGAGGCTCTTCAGCTCCTGCTCGATCTTGATGCCTTCCAGGCGCGCCAACTGGCGCAGGCGGATCTCCAAAATGTCTTCGGCCTGGATCGCGCTGAGCTTGAACGCATCGATCAACGCCGGCTTGGGTTCATCCGACTCGCGGATCACCCGGATCACGCGATCGATGTTGAGATACACGATCATCCTGCCGTCGAGGATGTGGATGCGCTCGTCGACCTTGCCCAGGCGATGCTGCGTACGGCGTGTCACGGTGGCGAAGCGGAACTCGCTCCACTCGGCCAGCACCTCCCTCAAAGACTTCTGCCGCGGCCGGCCGTCCAGGCCGATAGTCACCATGTTGAGCGACACCGACGATTCCATGCTGGTGTGCGCCAACAGCGCCGTCATGAATTCGGTCTGGTCGATCTTCGCGGTTTTGGGCTCGAACACCAGGCGCACGGCGGCGTCCTTGCCGGATTCGTCGCGCACCGCGTCCAACAGTGATAACACCAGCGCCTTCAGGTTTTGCTGTTCCAGGCTCAAGGCCTTCTTGCCGGTGCGGATCTTCGGGTTGGTGAGCTCCTCGATCTCCTCCATCACCTTTTGCGACGAGGTGCCGGGCGGCAACTCGCTCACCACCAGTTGCCATTGCCCGCGCGCCAGTTCTTCGACCGACCAGCGCGCCCGCACCTTGAGCGAACCGCGTCCGACCGCGTAAGCTTCCGCGATCTCGGCACGTGACGAAATGATCTGCCCACCACCGGGAAAATCCGGACCCGCCACATGTTCCAGCAGTTCCTCGTTGCTCATTTTGGGCTTGCGGATCAGCGCCACCGCGGCCCGGGCCACCTCGCGCAAGTTGTGCGAGGGAATCTCGGTGGCCATGCCGACCGCGATCCCCGAGGCGCCATTGAGCAGGAGCATCGGCAGGCGTGCCGGCATGCGTTTGGGCTCTTCGAACGAGCCGTCGTAGTTGGGCACGAAATCAACCGTGCCCATGCCGATCTCGTCCAACAGCAGCCGGGCGATCGGCGTCAGCCTTGCCTCGGTGTAGCGCATCGCGGCGGCGCCGTCACCGTCGCGACTGCCGAAGTTGCCTTGGCCGTCAATCAGCGGGTAGCGCATCGAAAAACTCTGCGCTAAGCGTACCAGCGCATCGTAGGCCGACTGGTCGCCGTGCGGGTGGTACTTGCCCAGCACATCGCCCACCACCCGTGCGCTCTTGACCGGTTTGGCGCTGGCCGCCAGGCCCATCTCGTGCATGGCGAAAATAATGCGCCGCTGCACCGGCTTCTGGCCGTCGGCGACATCCGGCAGCGCGCGGCCCTTGACTACCGAGACCGCGTAATCGAGATAGGCACGCTCCGCATAGAGCGCCAGGGGCAGATAATCGCCATCGGGCAGCGGCGGCAAGGGTCCGCCACCTCCGGTCGGCGGTGCGCCGCCACCCCCGCCGCCCGTATCGCCGCCGTCCTCGTCAGTGGCATCGGGCACCAGTCCCGTGGTCCGCGTGTCCAACTGCATGTCGTCTTGCACTTGCAGCGCTTCGTCATTGACTTGCGCTGAATCGGATGAATTGCTGTCCTGCCTGTTCAAATCGGAATCTTCCACTTCGTTGGGTTCTTCAATGGCGGCGAACAGGTCTACCTGCGCCGACGGCGTCTTAGCCGACGCCTTGGCCTTCAGACGCAACTTGCTCACAAAGGCGCTGGCTGGCCGGCGCTAAGCGCGCCCGGTCTGGGCTCGACCATGAGACCTGGCGCGGTCATGCCCTCGGGCGGCAGATTGCGCCGGCCGGGAATGGTGAGCCGGATGCGACCGGTCTCCTGGACCTTGACCACCTGTTGCACCGGCCGCACGCCACCGCCGAAATGCTCATAGAACTGCATCACCAGCTTGACGTAGGCCTGGGTTTCGGGGAACGGCGGGATGGTGTTGCGATATCTTTGCACTGCGCCTTCACCCGCGTTGTAACCGGCCAGTGCCAGCGACAGGTTGCCGTTGAACATGACGAGCAGGTCGCGCAGATAGCGCGTGCCGCCACCGACGTTTTCGATCGGATCGGTGCTCTTCTTGACACCGTAACGCGCCGCCGTGCCGGGAATCAGTTGCATCAGCCCCACCGCACCCTTGGGCGAAACCGCGGCCGGATCGTAGGCAGACTCGACCGCGATCACCGCCTTGACCAGCGCGGGCTCGAGTTTCTGGCGGGTTGCTTCCTGCTGCACCAGGGCTTCGAATTTGGCGACATTCGGCGTTTTCTGCAGGCGCTTGTAGATGATGTGGTCGCGCAACACGTCGGTCGGCGGCAGGTACTTGAGTTCGGACGACAGCTTGAATTCGGTCTTGGTCTCGCCCTTGACGAACAATTCATAGCGGGCATCGAGCTTCTCGTTGGCCAGATGGATCTTGCCCTGGTCGTCGACAAAGCCGTACAGGTCCGCCAGCGCGGGCGGCGCGCCAGCGGCAAACAGCACGGAAAGAATCGCGCAGACAAGAAGCCTCATGCCGGCATTTTAGAGGATGCGCCCGCTCCTGCCATCCATCGAACTGCGGCAGCCGCTTCCACCAGTCTTGAGAATTGAAAAATTCATTGCAAAAACATGGCCTTGCCGTGAAGCAGTTTTTTGTCACCGACGCTCAATCGAACTCCGGCCGCTCGTGCTTCTCGCCAAGGATGCGCATGTTGGTCGCAAGCGCCGCCATGAAGGCTTTTTTGTCACCGCCCGCCGAATCCGCGACCCAGACCATGGCCTGGCCCACGTATACATCGACAAAAAACGGCACAGGCACAAACGCGCCGCGCGGCATCGCACGGCCCAGGCCGTGCATGAAGATCGGCACCACCGGTACTTGGGGAAACTTCGAGGCCAGCACCGCCACCCCGGATTTGAGTTCCTGCATGCGTTCGGGTTCGCCGCGCGTACCTTCGGGAAAGATGATCAGGATTTCGCCGCGCGCGAGCGCCGCGTAGCATTCGGCCAGCGGATCGGCGTTGTCGGCACCGCGCTTGCGCCGAATCGGAATGATGCCGACGAAATTGAGCGAGAACCAGCCCAGGAGGCCGGTCTTCAAAAAGTAGTCGGCCGCCGCCACCGGTCGCACCTTGGGGATTTGACGCCAGGGAAACAGGGTCAGCATCGCCAGTGTGTCGAGGTGGCTGTTGTGATTGGGCGTGACGATCGCAGGCCCGGCCCGCGGCAAACGATTGCGGTGCCGTACGTTCATGCCCAGCACCACCAGGCAGATCGGCCAGGCGACCAGGATCACGAAGGCCCAACGGCACAGGGCGCGCAAAAACGGCGGCATCAGTAGTGCAGGAAATACACGAAGTGAAAAAACGCCGGCGCGGTGAAGGTAAGGCTGTCGACCCGGCCGAGAATGCCGCCATGCCCCACCGTCAGCGAATCACCCTCCGACACCCCGAGATCGCGCTTGATCGCGGTGATGATCACGTCCCCTAGAAAACCGCCGAACCCGATCAGGAGGCCCGCACCCAACGCGTCGTAGACCGACAGGGGTGTCAGCCAGGGCGCCAGCAGCACCGCCAGCGCGATTGTGACCGCCACCCCGCCGAGCAGGCCTTCGGCGGTCTTGCCGGGGTGCACCGAGGGCGTCACCTTGCGTCGCCCGATCAGCCGGCCCGCGACATACTGCGCGACATCGTTGAACTGGGTCAGAAACACCAGATAGAACAGCAAGGCCACACCGCCGCCCTGCGGATTGCCGGCCTCCGGCAATGCCAGCAGGTAAGCCATATGCGAAAGTGAAAATACGCATGTCATGAGGCCGAACTGCAACAGCCCGACCGCGCGCAGGAAGCCACGGGTCTCGCCGATCAACACCATGCGCATCGGCAACGCCAGAAACCAGAACACCGGGATGAAAATGATGAATAGCCCATACCAGCCGGACCCGGCCAGCAGGTACTGCACGGGAATCGCCACGTAGGCCCAAAACAGCACGCGATGGTCGGCACGCCGGGTCGGGATCAGCGACAGGTATTCCTTGAAAGCGACGAAGCTGATGAAGGCGATGCAAAAAATCGAGAACCAGCGCGCGAACCCAAGCGCCAGCGTGGCCAGTATCACGATGAACCAGAAGCTGCGAACACGCAGGCGCAGTTCGTTGAAGCCGCGTGCCGGATTGCGACGCCGCAATAGCGCGATGGTCAGCGTCACCACGGCCAGCAGGATGTAGCAACCAAGAAACGCATAGCCGACCGCCTCGGGAAACTTGGGCGTCGGCAGCGTCTCGATGCCCTGTCGTATGGCATTCGCCCCCTTCTCGACCGGCCCTGCGTACGCATCAAGCACGATCGACGCCTTCAGCCCCCGAACCCGTCAGCGACCGCGACCTCGATCAGGTTGGGCTTGCCGCTGGCAAGCGCCGCCCGCAGCGCCGCGCCGACATCGGCCGGATCGCTGATGCGGGCAGCTGCAAGCCCGAAGGACTCGGCCAGCTTGCAGAAATCGATCGCCGGATCGCGCATGTCCATGCCCACAAAGCGATCCGAGCCCTGCATCGCCACCAGGCGTTCCTTGATGATGCGGTAGCTGCGGTTGTTGGTGATCACATAGGTGATCGGCAAGCGCAGGTGGGCCGCCGTCCACAGGCCCTGGATGCCATACATCGCACTGCCGTCGCCGACAATCGCCACCACCGGCCGGCCCGGCTTGGCCAGGCTGATGCCGACCGCGCCCGGCACCGCGAAGCCGAGGCCGCCACTGGCCAGTCCGAACAGGCTGCAGGGGTCGTGCTGGTGCATGAATTGGGGCAGGCTTACGGCCGAAGTCAGTGCCTCGTCGACCACGATCGCATCCGGCGGCAGGTTCTCGGCGATGCGCAGCATCAGGACCGAAGGGTCCATCGGGCGCTCAGGCTCGCGCAGCAGGGCGCGGTCGCGCGCCTGCATGCGGCGAACGCTCCAGTTGTCGGCGGCGATACGTGCACAACGCTGCGCTGCGCCGTCCCGATAGGCTGCGTCAGCAGCGCAGTCAAGTGCCGGCAACAGCACCGTCAGGGTCTCGCGCACATTGGCTGCGATCGCCAGGTCGGTGCGGTAATTTTTTCCAAGCTCCCACGGCCGTTCGCTCAAGTGCACCACCGCCACATGCTCGGGCAACGGTTCAACCGGGCTGTAGACCGACATGCGCAGCAGGTCGGCGCCCAGGCAAATCACCATGTCGTAGGGCTCGAGATTGGCGCGCACCGCTTTCTGGTTGCGCGTGAGTGCGCCCAGGTATTGCGGATGCGCGGTGGGAAACGACGCCGCATAAGGCACCGGCTCCTGATACACCGCGGCACCCAGCATCGCGGCCAGTTCACCGGCGGCAACAAACGCGTTGTGCGTGGCCAGTTCCTGCCCGGCGATGATCACCGGCCGCTTGGCTGCAAGCAGCAGGCGCGCCAGTTCGCCGATTGATTCGTCCGAGGGTCGCACCCGTTCGTCGATGCGCACGCTGCGCCCCATGTCGAGTTCGGCACACTCGTTGAGGATGTCGCCGGGCAGGCTGATGAAGACCGGGCCGGTCGGGCGAGTCATCGCCACCTTGGCGGCACGCCGCATGATGCGTGGCAAGTCCTGCACGCGGCCTACCTCGACCGCCCATTTGACCAGGGGCGCAGCGATCGGCGGCAAGGGCTCGTACAACAGCGGTTCGAGCAAGCCGTGGCCCTGCTCCTGCTGACCGGCGGTGACGATGATGGGCGAGCCGGAGAACTTGGCGTTGTACAGCGCCCCCATCGCGTTGCCCAGGCCGGGCGCCACATGCACGTTGGCCGCGGTGAGACTGCGCGAGGCACGCGCGAAGCCGTCAGCCATGGCGACAACGACCGATTCCTGCAAGCCCAACACGAACTGCAATTGCGCGAAATCAGGCAGCGCCTGCATGATTGGCAGTTCAGTGGTGCCCGGATTACCGAACAGATGCGTCACGCCTTCGCTTACGAGCAGTTCAACAAACGCCTGGCGGCCATACATGTTTGTCAATTTGTTCTCCCCCATTGGTTGCGCCGTCCTGGATCGGCGTTCAGGTTTTCTTGCGCGGCATCATCGGCGCTTGCGCGTCAATCGCCTGACAAGCATCAAGCATAACGAGAATCGCGCACGGTTGCCGCCCC
>JAYTDE010000083.1:0-3340 GCA_043736195.1 Burkholderiales bacterium
CCCAGGGTGATGAAGGCGCCGCGCTCGGTCACCACGCTCAACGAGCGCAGCTTTTCGAGCGAGTCGCGCAGCTCGCGCGGGTAGCGCAGGTTGACCGGAAAGCGCTGCCGGCCCTCGATGGTCTCGGTGATGTTCTCGCCGCCGATCGCCGCCGCCACGATGCCCTGCACATCGGCGATGTTCATGCCGAAGCGTGCTGCCTTGAGGCGGTCGATCTTCACATCGATGTAGCGCCCGCCCGACAGGCGCTCAGCTAAGGCGGAAGTGACGCCGGGCACCACTTTCACCGCGGCTTCGATGGCGGCGGCGATGCGGTCGATTTCCGCCAGATCGGCGCCTGCCACCTTGATGCCCAGCGGTGACTTGATGCCGGTGGCCAGCATATCGATACGGTTGCGGATCGGCGGAATCCATATGTTGGCCAGGCCCGGGAGTTTGGTGACGCGGTCGAGTTCCTCGATCAATTTTTCCATGGTCATGCCGGCGCGCCATTCCGCCTTGGGCTTGAACTGGATAGTGGTCTCGACCATCTCCAGCGGCGCCGGGTCGGTGGCGGTTTCGGCGCGGCCGATCTTGCCGTGCACGCTCCTGACTTCGGGCACGCTCTTGATCAGGCGGTCGGTCTGCTGCAACAACTCGGCCGCCTTGGAAGGCGAGATGCCGGGCAGGGCTGAGGGCATGAACAACACATCGCCTTCATCCAAGGGCGGCAGGAACTCGCCACCGATGCGGTTGGCCGGATACCAGGTGGCGGCGGCGAACAAAGCGGCGCCCACCAGAACGGTACGCGGCCAGGCCAGCACCGCGCGCAGCAGCGGCCGGTAGACGGCGATGAAAAAGCGGTTCAGGAAGATCTCGTTCTCGCGCGGGATGCGGCCGCGGATCCAGTAACCCATCAGCACCGGCACCAAGGTCACCGACAGCGCGGCGGCGGCGGCCATCGCGTAGGTCTTGGTGAAGGCCAGCGGGGCGAACAGCCGGCCCTCCTGCGCCTCGAGCGCGAATACGGGGATGAAAGAAAGAGTGATGATCAAGAGCGAGAAGAACAGCGCCGGGCCGACCTCGGCGGCGGCTTCGGCTATCACCTGCCAGCGCGCTTCACCGTTCAACGCCGCGCCGGGATGCGCCGCGCCCCATTCCTCCAGGTGCTTGTGGGCGTTTTCGATCATCACGATAGCGGCGTCGACCATCGCGCCGATGGCGATGGCGATGCCGGCCAAGCTCATGATGTTGGCGTTGACGCCCTGGTGGCGCATCACGATGAAGGCGATCAGCACACCCAGCGGCAGGGTGATCAGCGCCACCAGCGCCGAGCGCAGGTGGTAGAGGAACAGCATGCACACCAGCGCCACGACAATGAACTCTTCGATAAGTTTGTCGCGCAGGTGCGCCACCGCGCGCTCGATCAGGCCGGAGCGGTCGTAGGTCTCGACGATCTCCACGCCCGCCGGCAGCGAAGGCTTGAGCGCCGCGATCTTCGCTTTCACCGCCGTCAGCGTGTCGAGCGCGTTCTTGCCCGAGCGCATCACCACGATGCCGCCGGCGACTTCGCCTTCGCCATCGAGTTCAGAGATGCCGCGGCGCATTTCCGGCCCGACCTGGATCTTCGCCACGTCTTTGAGCAGCACCGGCGTGCCGCTGTCGGATGCCAGCAAGGGAATGTTGCGGAAGTCGTCCAGCGTCTTCAACAGGCCGCGCGAGCGCACCATGTATTCGGCCTCGCCCAGTTCGAGCACCGAGCCACCGGCCTCCTGGTTGGCATTGCGCAGCGCCGCGGCCACCCTTGCATGCGGCAGGCCGTAGGCGCGCAGGCGGTCGGGGTCGAGCACCACCTGATACTGCCGCACCATGCCGCCCACGCTTGCGACCTCGGCCACGTTGGGCACGGTCTTGAGCTCATATTTCAGGAACCAGTCCTGCAGCGCGCGCAGTTGCGACAGGTCGTTTTTTCCGCTGCGGTCCACCAGCGCGTACTGGTAAATCCAGCCGACCCCGGTGGCGTCCGGCCCAAGCGCCGGTTTGGCCTGCGCCGGCAGACGCGCCTGCACCTGGTTTAAGTATTCCAGCACCCGCGAACGTGCCCAGTAAGGGTCGGTACCGTCGTCGAACAGGATGTAGACGAAGGAATCGCCGAAAAACGAGTAGCCGCGCACCGTCTTCGCGCCCGGCACCGACAGCATGGTGGTGGTGAGCGGGTAGGTGACCTGGTCCTCGACGATCTGCGGTGCCTGGCCGGGGTACGCGGTGCGGATGATCACCTGCGTGTCCGACAGGTCGGGGATGGCGTCGAGCGGAACATGCATCAGCGACCATGCGCCCCAACCGCCCAGCATGAGGCTGGCCAAGAGCACCAAAAAGCGCTGCTGGATGGACCAGCGGATCAGTGCGGCGATCATTGCGCGGGCGCCGCTTGCGTAGCTGGCGCAGCCTTCTGCTCCACCGTAGTTGGCGCTAGCGGCACGATACGGGTGATGCGGTAGACGCCTTCGCCTGCCGCTGCGAAACTGAAATCGACACGGTCGCCGACTTTCACGTTGCGCGGCAGGCCGCCGACAGGCACACCAAAGCCCATGGTCATCGCGGGCCATTTGAGCGAGGCGATCGGGCTGTGCGACAAGGTCACGCTATCGCCGGCGATGCTTTCCACGCGGGCTTCTCCGCGATGCAGGGTGGCGCCGACGCCGGGTGCTACGGCGGCCGCAGGCGCGGACTGCCCTGCGGCAGTGGTGGCGGACTGGGCAGACTGCGCCGTTGTGGCGGGCGGCGCCTTGAGGCTCGCTTCGGAATCGAGCAGGAACTGTCCCGAAACCACCACCTGTTCGCCGCTGCGCAGCCCGCGGGTGATCTCGACTACTTCCACGCCGTCCTGGCGCGCTTCGATGCCGGTGGCGACCTCGCGCTGCGCGAACCGGCCGCCCGCGGCCGCCACCATCACCAGCTTGCGTTTGCCGGTCGCGATCACCGCTTCGGCCGGCACCACCACCGCAGCGCGCGCTTGCGGGCCGCGCAAACTTACCGCGGCAAACATTCCGGGCTTGAGCAGCGCGCCCGGATTGTCGACCCGGATGCGCGCGCGCACCGTTCGGGTGCTCGGGTTGACTTCCGGCAACAGCACCGCGATCGCGCCCTTGAATACGCGCTCGGGCCAGGCCTGGGCGCGCACTTCGGCCGCCTGCCCGGCGCGCAGCGACGCGCTTTGCGCCTCCGGCACATCGGCCAGCACCCACACGCTGGCCAGGCTGGCGACGCGAAACAGCGTCATGCCCGGCACCACCTGCATGCCCTCGCGCGCGAAGGCGCCCACGCCCGCCATTTCCGGCCCGAGCGGCAGCAGCAGGCC
>JAYTDE010000084.1:0-2143 GCA_043736195.1 Burkholderiales bacterium
GCGGCCGCCTGGTCGCCATCGTCACGCTTGCGGAGAACGGCGCCGTGCGCGCGGTACTGCCCTCGCGGCTGCGCGCACCCGGCGCGGTGGTGCCGCCGCTTGCGACCGCTGCCGCCGGCCGCTTGCCGCTGGATGAACTCTACGAGCGCGCGCTGGCGCGCGTGGTGCAGGTGCTCAGCGCGCGCTGAAAGGCGCCGCGCATGCCGGCGCGTGCGCGCCGGGCAGCGCCTGCGCCGGCGGGCTGAGCAGCACAAGCACGAAACCGATCAACAAAAAGCGCCACGCCCAGGCGACCAAGCGGCGCAAGCGGTCTTCCGGGCGCGGGTCCATCTCGTCATGCGTAACCCAGCCTTGCGGGGTGTCCTCAGCCGGGGTGCGTTGCGCAGCGCTGTCGAGCGGGAGTCTCATACACCCTTTATAGCTCGCGCAGATTGCATGACGTTGACATTGGCATAGTCCGTTTGGCTCAATTGCCGTTCCGGCTCCCGCCCGGCGACGCCGTCGCCACAACATCCCGGTGGCCGCACCGGCGCCTGCCTGGCGCGACTGCACGGGCTGCCTACCCCGGCTCGCGCCGCAGGATTTGTTGCTGTGCGCGGGCGCGACCCAGCCAGGCTTGCGCATAGCGCACATCGAGCGCGATGGCACGGTCGTAGCTGGCGATCGCCAGATCGTGCCGCCCGAGAGCTGCAAGCGCCTCGCCACAGCGCATCCAGGCCGGTACGGGGGTGCGGGCGGCTTGTCACCGGTCGACGTATCTCAACGAACGGGCCCTGCCGATGCGAAGTTGGGCCGATTTCCGCGCGGCAAAAGCGGTCGGCGCGAAGATCATTCCGATCCGCAACAGGACGGCGACGGCTTGTCCGCCGAAATTGGAAACAAGTTGATGACACTGTAACCGTTAAGATTACAATGGGTCCAATGATCAAAAGCTTCAGACATCGCGGACTTGAAAAATTCTTCACCACGGGCAGCTATAAAGGCATTCCGCGGCCGAGCGCGTCGCGCATCGAGCGCATGCTCGACTTGCTGGATTCCTGTGTGACGCCTACGGACATGGCTTTGTCGGGCTTCAAGTTCCACGCGTTGAAGGGCGACCGCAAGGGAACCTACTCGATCGCCGTGACCGGCAATGTCCGCATTACATTCCAGTTCGATGGCGAGGACGCCACGAACCTTGACCTGGAGGACTATCACTGATGAAGTCGCTACGAGACCCCAAACGCCGGCCGACCCATCCGGGCGCCGTGCTGCGCGAAGACATCCTGCCGGCTCTCGGCCTGACGCAAGGTCAGTTCGCCCTGCATATGGGCGTAAGCCGTCTGACCGTATCGGAGCTGGTGCACGAGAAGCGCGGACTGAGCGCGGAGATCGCGGTGCGTCTGGCGATGGTGTTGCGCACCACGCCGGAGACCTGGATGCGTATGCAGCAGGCGGTTGACCTGTGGGAAGCGCGGCAGGATGCCGGCAAGTTCGAGAAGGTTCAGCCATTGCCAAAAGCGCTGCTGGCCGCATGAACTATCGATCGTTACCAAAAACATGAGAGCCTCGCCAGAGGCATGTTTTGGTCATGAATCATGCAATTCTCGACAAGTTCCACCGCGCCGGGCGGTTCCCGGCAAGGCAAGCCCGTTTGCGCCGGATTCCGCTTCACGCGTCGGCAGCGCATGATTGTCAATCGACGATCGCTTCGCATATTTACAGCGCCCGTGGATTGCAGGGCTTTGACACGGGCGTAGTGCGTTCGGCTCAATTGCCGTTCCGGCTCCCGCCCGGCGACGCCGTCGCTACAACCTCCCGGTGGCCGCACCCACGCTGGCCTGGCGCGACTGCACGGGCCGCCTACCCCGGCTCGCGCCGCAGGATTTGATGCTGTGCGCGGGCGCGACCCAGCCAGGCTTGCGCATAGCGCACATCGAGCGCGATGGCACGATCGAAGCTGGCGATCGCCAGATCGTGCCGCCCGAGAGCTGCAAGCGCCTCGCCACAGCGCATCCAGGCCGCGGCAAGATCGGGCTTGTGCGCAGCGGCGCGCGCCAGGCTCAAGCGCGCATCCGCCGGCCGCCCCAGTTGCAGCAGCAACACGCCCTGATGCAACCAGGCGAAGGCGTCGCCGGGTGCGAGGCCGGTCGCGCGTTGGTGG
>JAYTDE010000085.1:0-5183 GCA_043736195.1 Burkholderiales bacterium
CTCGGGCGTCGCCAGCACGCTTACGATCGCAGCGTGCAGCCTGGCCACAATCGGCGCAGGCGTGCCGGACGGCGCGACCAGGCCGATCCAGGTGACCAGATCCGAATTCGGAAAGGTCTCCGACAGGGTCGGCACATCAGGTGCTGAAACACTGCGCGAAACACCGGTGATCGCCAGTGCCGTCAGGCGGCCACCCGGCTTGATATGTGGCACCGCGCTGCCGACATCGACGGCCGCCATCGGCACCGCGCCACCAAGCAAATCGGTCAGCACCTGCGGCGTTCCCTTGTATGGCACCGGCAGGAAGTTGAGTCCCGCCGCCCGCGACAGGATCGCCAAGGCCACCTGGCCACTGGACGATCCGAATGCCGTCGGCGTCGCCGCCGACTGGCTGCGTGCAAGCGCGATGAGCCCCTTCAGGTCCTTGGCCGGCGAATCGGCGCGCACCAGGAACATCATCGAGGTGTAACCCAAACCTGCGATCGGCTGGAAGTCCTTCAGCGGGTCATAAGGCAAGTTCTTGAAGAGTCCGACATTCGCCGCCAGGGTTGTGCTGGAGCCGGCCAGCAGCGTGTATCCGTCCGGCTTGGCGCGGGCGACCAGCTGTGAGCCGATCACGCCTTGCGCGCCGGCCTTGTTGTCGACCACAACCGGCTGGCCCAGCAGGCGCGCGAGCTCGCCGGTCAGGGGGCGGATCAGGTTGTCGACCGCGGCACCGGCAGGGAATGGAACGACGATGGTGATGGTTCGCGCGGGGTAATCCTGGGCGAACGTTGCCGGCGGCGCGATGAGTTGCGCGACCAGGGCCGTCGCGACAAGTGCCAATCTTCGCGCGCCCGATTTCATCAGATTCATGCGTTCTCCTTGCCTGGCAGTGAGCCGATTCAGGGTATCCGCGCCAGTGTGCGGCAGCCCGGCTTGCGCCTCATCCACGACCAACGATCAAGTGTTGCGTTCAAGCAGATAAGGCAGGATCTGCTGCAGCGCGATTTCGGCCTTGGCGCGCAGCGCCGCGTCGTCGTCGTTGGCGATCGGATGTTCGATCACCGCAAACGGGTACGCGGGCAGGCCGTTTACCTCGGCCACCGCCTGCGCGCTGCGCCTGAACGGCGCGGTCATGATGGCGACCGCCGGAATCCCGAGGCGCTCTGCTTCGATGGCGTCGTGCAGACTGCACGACGAGCAACTGCCTCAGTCGCCGATACCGGACAGGATGGCGTCAGCACCGCGCATCTGCGCCAGCAGGGCCTCCGGCACCGGTCGGCTGGCGTCGGGCTTGCGGCGGCGAATCAGTTCGGCAACGCCATAGCGCGATTGCAGGATCTCCGCCACATGATCGTAAAAGCGTTCGGTGCCGATCTTGGCATTGTCGAGCAAGCCTACGACCTTGCCTTTCAGGGACGCCAACGCCGGCGCCATGCGCAGCGCCTCGCCGGCGGCGGACAAACGTGGATCAAGAACTGTCAACATCATCGCTCTCCCTTGGTCAATTGGTGTTCAATTCGCGATCGCCATGGTCACCGCCATGGACTTGTTGCCGATCCAGGGCGGCACCACCATGCCGAAGCCGCCGGCCGAACCGCCCGCCGCCACCACCAGCAGGTCTTCCGGCGCATTGAAGGCGCGGTAGACCTGCTCCTCATCCTTGCGCCCGGCCACCGCCGCCTTGCCGACGTTGCGCCATTCCTTGCGCCGCACCCAGCATTTCTCGAACATGTAGTCGCGAATGTCTTGCTTGCTCCAGTTGGCGCGGCTGAAGACCTCGCGATTCTGGCGGGCGATGAAGATCGCGTAGTTGCCGTGCCAGATCGAGTAGGTCAGCATGTTGGCGCGCACGGCTGCGGCATAGGTATCGAGCAGCTCCTCTGGATCGTGGGTCCACTCGTTCAACACCTGGTGCGGCGACTCGGCGGCCATCACGGTCACCGCAGAGGTGCCCGTCGGGATGCCGCGTTCCACCGACAAGGGCAGCCACGGGCTGTCTTCCTCGTCTTCGGCGATGCAAAACGTGAATTTTCCCGGGTGCCCGAAGGTCGAGCGATCGAGTTGCCCCGGGTGCCCGCCCAGCACATTGAGAATGAACAGGCGCAAGCTGCGGCCGATGGTGGCATTGGCGCGGCTGGCGTTGCCGAAGGCGTTGTGGGTGGCATTCATCGCCAGCGCGCTGCGAATCGGGCCGTTGACCACGATCATCGGCGCACTGCCGCCGGTGCTGGCAGTACTGCCGTGCAGGTTGAATTGCGGCGCGCACATCGCCTTGATGATCGCCAGCACCGTGGGCATGTATTCGGGCAGGCAGCCGGCCATCAGCGCCGCGATCGCGACTTTTTCGGCGGTGATGCGGCGCCGGCGCACCGGCTCGACGCCCACCACGTCATCCGGTGCGCATCGTCCGGCGTCGAGGAAGGCGCGCACCCCGTCGGGGGTGGGTGGCACGATGGGCAAGCCGTCGGTCCAGCCCTTGCTCTGAAACAGTTCATTGGCGGCAAAGGCGTCGTCGACCTCATGGGTGCTGCTTGCAAGCCCTGTCACCGCCATTGTCGTCTCGCTCCGCTTGTGTTGTATGGTCCTGCCGCGAAGAATCTACCATGCGCGGCTGGCGATGCGCGCCGCGCCGCCTCCCGCCCATCACGCATCAGCGCATCAGCGCATCAGCGTTTTCACATAGTCGGCTCCGAGGCCGACTTTCTCGTAGTGCTTGCTGGCGATTTCCAGGCGTGTGAACACATCGTCATAACCGGTTACCTTGCCTTGCGGATCGACATAGATCAAGGCGCCATGCACGATGAAAAACGTGATCATCTCGGTGCAATCATCCGGCACCACCAGGGTATGGGTTTCGCCGGGCGGCTCGAACGCGTAGGAACCTTCGCTGGCCACCCAGTCGTGCTCCAGGTAGTGCCAGCGTCCCTTGAGCACCAGCGCATGCACGCCGCCGCCATGGCGATGGCGCGACAGCACACCGCCCTTGGTGACGCGCATCACATGGGCATAGAAGCCCTGGGATACATTGAAGTGCACCGGTCGCAGGGAGACCGTGTCCGAAAGCGGAATCCACAGCCGCGGATCGTCGCCGGCCGGGTTCTTGAGCACGTCGAGTGCGCCCGGGATCACCAGGTCGGCGATCATGCCCATCGGCTGCGGCCTGGCGTAGGGCACCTTGCTGTAGTCGAGGTCCTTGTGGGCCACATCGTTCAAGGCTTCGACCGGGGTGTTGGAAGGCAGGTCCTTGGGGTTCATCGCGCGCTCTCGTCGGGTTTAACGGGCGAAATATTACTACCTGTCCTGCCTTGCCATTGCCTGCCTTGCCCGTGCCTTGCGTCGCCGGCGCCCTTGGGTTAACTTGATCTCCCACTTCAGCAGGCAGGAGCATCATGAGCCAGCACGTCTCGCGTACCCCCGGCATCGCCGGGCTCGATCATGCGGTGATCGCGGTGCGCGACCTCGATGCCGCGCGGGAAACGTTCACGCGCATGGGGTTTACGTTGGCGCCGCGCGGCCTGCACAGCACCGGTTCCTCGAACCACAATGTGATGCTCGGGCACGACTATTTCGAGCTGCTGCAGGTGCCCCAGGCCAACCCGCTGCAGGCCTACTACCACCAGTTCCTGCGTCATCAGGAAGGCCTGGCCGCGCTGGCTTTGACCGGCACCGACGTGCAGGCGGCCTTGCCGGCGCTGACCCGCGAAGGCTTCGCACCCTCGACACCGCAGGATTTCTCACGCAAGGTCGTGACCGGCAGCCGTACCGGCACCGCGCGTTTCCGCCTGAGCAATCTGGCGGCCGGCGCCACACCCGGCGCACTGGTGTTCATCTGCCAGCATTTCACGCGCGCATTGGTGTGGCTGCCTGAATTGCAGCGGCACGCAAATGGCGCGACGGGGTTGGCCGCGGTGGCTTTCGTGGCCGGGAAGGTGGCCTATCTGGCGGGGGTGTACGGGCGGGTTTTCGGTGCCTGGCCTGAGCGCATTGATGAGGGCCTGAAAGTTACGACCGGTTCAGCGCCACTTGCCTTTTGCACCCGTCAGGCCCTGCAAGAGCGCCTGCGCGAAGTGACCCTGCCCGAGCGCGCGGCGCCGCACGCCGCGGCATTGTTCATTCGCGTCGCTGATCGCGCAGCGACGGGTCGCATATTGCGCGAAGGGGGGTTCAACCCAAAACGCATGAGCGACGGCTCCTGGGCCATCGATGCGCCAGCGGCGCATGGCGTGGCGATGGTGTTCGGCTAGCGCTTGTCAGGCGCCGACCACCCGTCCGGCCGCCGCTCCTACTTGAGTTCCCTGAGAAACGCGTCGATCGCCGCGGCCAGTTCCTTCTCGCGGCCGGCATAAAAATGATCGGCGCCCGCGATCATCACCTGGCGCGAACCGTTGCCGTCCTTGAGTGCGAACTTGCGCCGCCCGGTGGCGCCCAGTACGGGCGTGATATCGGCTTCGCCATACACATCGAGGATCGGAAACGCGTAGCGCCGCATGCCCCAGGAATAGCCGCCGGTCAAGCCCATCACCACCCAGGCGCGATACGGCGTGGTTTCGTGCGACTGGTCGAAATAAACATTGGCCATCCAGGCACCCATGCTGTGCGACAACAGGATCAGCCTGGTATGGCTGCGGGCGCGCAGCCAATCGGCCGCCTTGACCATGCGATCGGCGGCGTCCGGAAAGACCTTCGGAAAATAGTCGTCGACCTGCGCATTCTTGTCCTGCACCGGCAGCTGGATCGAAGTGGTGGTGTAGCCCAGGTCGTTGAGCCGGGCGCGCAAATTGCCGATGATGCTGTGATCGGGGTGCACACCGACGCTGTGCGCCAGCACGATGGCCGGCATGCCCGGCTTGCCCTCGGCATGCAGGGCGATGAACTCGCGGCCGGAAGCCGCCTTGATGCGCACCAGGTCACCGACCACCACGCCGGGCGTGATTTCGTCGGCCCAGCGCTTCTCGCGCTCGTAATCCTGGGCCCCCACGACGCCGGCGGCCAAGGCGCAAACGGCCATGCATGCTGTGACGATGTTTTTCATCCTGATGCCTTTCGAAGCGCGAGTGATACCATCTTAGACGGAAGCAGGCCGGACGGTCGCCGGCGCGCGGGGCAACCCGGGCGCGGGAGGAAAGTCGGGGCACCATAGAGCAGGGTAGCGGCTAACGACCGCCCGCGGTGACGCGAGGACCAGGGCCACAGAGACG
>JAYTDE010000086.1:0-2081 GCA_043736195.1 Burkholderiales bacterium
GGCCCAGGTCGCACTGGCGCCGGCAGCCACCTGCGGCGTGCGTGTTCGCTTTACCGAGCCCCTCGGCTTGCCGCCGGCCCGCTCCGACCTGGTTGAGCGCATTGACCATGTCGGCGTGGCTTCGGTCGATAACCGGGTCGCGCGTGAGACCTTCATTGAAAAGCTCGGTTGCGTCTACGAAAGTGAGCAGACCGACAGCGAAGTGGAGACCATTTCGGAAAACTTCACCTCCGACACACATCAATACATTTTCCACACCCGACCCTCGCGCCTCTCGGGCAGCATGCGCGTGACCTTCATCACGGTGGGCGATTGCGAGCTTGAGTTTCTTCAGGATTTGACCACCAGCGTAGGCGTCGACGCCGCGCGCCATGATGCCGCAGGCGATACGCGGGCCGATCGCAGTGCCATCGCGCGGCATATCGTTACCCGCGGCGTCGGGCTGCATCACATCGCTTTGAAGACGCCCGATGTCGATGCTGCCCTGGGTCGGCTCGGCCACGCCGGCTACCGCAGGATCGACACGACAGGGCGCCCCGGTTCGCGCCGCGCCCGCATCGGCTTCCTGCATCCCGCGGCCCTTGGCGGCGTGCTGGTGCATTTGGTCGAACGGGAGGCGCTCTGATCATGGCCGGATATGCGATGAATTACCTTGCCCTGGTGGCGCGCAATGTGGAGCCGGTGTGTCGCTTCCTCGGCACGTCGCTCGGCCTCATGCGTACCGACGTGAGCTTGCACGGGCGCTCGATTCCGTTCTTTGGTGTTGGCGCCTCGGCAATCGCCTTGTTCGATGCGGACGACCCGTATCTGGATGAGCCGCGGTTTCCCGGCGTCCATCACATGGCCCTGGCAGCGGCCGATCCGATGGCCACGGCCGCGCGCCACGCGCTGCCCGCAACCGTCAGCGGCATCGGGCCGGGAGGCAAGCGCTTCGTGGCTATTGATGTCGCGGCCACTGTCGGTATCCGCACCCGCTTCGTCGAGCCGCTTGCGGTTGCGGCCGTCGACGCAGCGGCCTACAAGATCGACCACCTCGGGGTCGCTACCAACGACAACGACGCGACGGTGCGGGTGTTCACCGACAATCTCGGCTGCCCGATCCAGAGTACGCAGACCGATATCGAGATCCGCAACGTCACCGAGAGCTTCATCTCCGACAAGTACGGCGCGGTCTATCACGCCCGCCCGCCGCAGATTCTGGGCGGCTTGCGCGATGTATTCATCACCGTCGGCGATTGCGAGCTCGAGCTTTTGATGGACTACGATGCGGCGATGAAGCCTAAACAGCACTTGGGTGAGGCGGAAGGCAATACCAAGGGCGACCAGAGCGCGATTGCCAAATTCGTGGCGCGACGCGGCCCCGGCCTGGCGCATGTCGCCTTCGCGACGCGCAACATTGATGCGCTCCTGCCCAGGCTGGCCGGTGAAGGCTGGCGCATGATCGATCTGGTCGGGCGCCCTGGTGGGCGTGGCTCGAAAATCGGCTTTGTCCATCCTTCGAATTTCGGTGGCGGCCTGCTCATGCATTTCGTTGAGCCAGAGGTCGATGGTGGCTATGCAACGCCGCAAGCCTCACCGCATGTGCCATCATGAAGGCTTCGGCAATGCGCTGGTGCAGCGCAAGCGGACCGGCGGCAGCCCGCTGCGGGTGGCGCCAGCGCCACGCAGGCAAACACAAACAATCAAGGGGGAGAACACATGAAACGAACGATCCTGAATAGCCTGATCGCGCTGGCCGCTCTCGGCGCACCGATCGCAAGCGCACAGGACTATCCAACCAAGGGACCGATTCGCCTGATCGTCGGCTTCGCCCCCGGTGGCGGCACCGACGCCATCGCGCGCACGCTCAATACCCGCATGGGCGAAATTCTCAAGCAATCGGTGCTGGTTGAAAATCGTGCGAGTGCCGGCGGCATCGTGGCCACCGAAGCGGTGGCCAAGTCGGCGCCCGACGGCTACACCGTGAGCTTCAACGTCAACACCCACGCGATCAACCAGGCGCTCTACCCGAAGCTGCCGTATGACACCGAGCGCGATCTGCGCGGCGTAACCCTGATCGGCTCCCTCGGCCAGACCCTGGC
>JAYTDE010000087.1:0-5558 GCA_043736195.1 Burkholderiales bacterium
GCTCGGCTTTCCCTACTGGTCCTTGTCGCAATACCTGAAGCACAAGGTGAAGAACGCGGTCGGATTCATTTGCGATTTCGAGGAGGCGCTGGCCAACGAGGCGCGCCGGCGCGGTCTCGATGGCGTGGTCTGCGGGCATATCCACAAGGCCGGGATCCGTGACATCGGCGGCATCCTTTATTGCAACGACGGCGACTGGGTCGAAAGCCTGACCGCTCTAGTCGAAACCCACACCGGCGAATTGCGGGTGCTTGTATGGAACAGCGTCGGCCAGGCCGGCGGCGCCGCGCCGTCGGTCAACTTGAGTCAAGGAGTACGCGCATGAAGATCGTGATCGTGACAGACGCCGCGCCACCGCAGGTCAACGGGGTGGTGATCACTTTGACCACGCTGGGTCGCGAGCTGGGCGCGCTCGGGCACACGGTGCACTTCGTGACGCCGGCCAGCTTTCGCACCATGCCGTGCCCGACCTATCCGGAGATCCGCCTGGCGCTGTTTCCCGCTGCCGGCGTGCGGCGTGCGCTCGACACCCTCAAGCCCGACGCGATTCATATCGCCACTGAAGGACCGCTGGGCATCGCGGCACGGCGCTACTGCGTGCGCCGCAAGCTGCCTTTCACCACCTCGTACCACACGCGCTTTCCCGAGTATGTGCGGGCGCGCGTACCGCTGCCGATTTCAGTGACCTATGCCTGGCTGCGACGCTTTCACGGGCGCGCCCAGCGTGTCATGGTGCCGACCCTGTCGATCCAGCAGGAACTGCAGGCACGCGACTTTGGCAATACGGTGATCTGGCCGCGCGGCGTGGATGTCGAAAAGTTTCGACCGCAGGGCCCGGGTGCACCGGCCGATGCGGTGCCGGCCGATGGTCGCCCGGTGTTCGCCTACGTCGGCCGGGTGGCGGTCGAGAAGAACCTGCGCGCCTTTCTCGAGCTCGAACTGCCGGGGTCGAAGTGGGTGATTGGCGGCGGGCCGCAACTGGAAGAACTTCGCCTGGCCTACCCGGCCACCCACTTCAGCGGCGCGGTCGCGCACGCGGCCTTGCCTGCCTATTACCGGGCCGCCGATGTGTTCGTGTTTCCCAGCCGCACCGACACGTTCGGACTGGTGTTGCTTGAAGCGCTTGCCTGCGGCGTGCCGGTGGCGGCCTATCCGGTGCCGGGCCCGCTGGATGTGATTGGTGCAAATGGACCGGGGGTGCTGGATCATGACCTGCGCGCCGCGGCGATCGGTGCTCTGCGGATTCCACGCGAGGCCGCGCGCAGCCACGCGCTGCGTTTTTCCTGGAAGCATGTGGCGCAGGTGTTCCTCGGGCATCTGGCGCCGATCGGTGCCGCGCCGGCGGAAAATGCACGCCTGCGTGCCAATGGCTTGCAGCAGGCACTTTAACGGTGCGTCCGGGGGCTGCGCAGGGTTTGAGGCGGTGCACGAAAAGTTCATTGAATCAGTAACTTGAGGGCCTGAAGGAGAGTGGCACGCGGCTTGCTGGAAACCGTCTTGTATACATGATGGTGCGCCACATTCCGGATGCTGATTTCCGAACTTCTCACGCTCTATCGTAGCGGCGCGATGACGCCCGAGCGCGTCATCGCGTCGCTGCTGGATCGGCTGGCGACGCCTGCCTCTGACTGTGCCTGGATTTCCCGCTATAGCGACAGTGTGCTGGTGGCGGCGGCGCGTGAACTCGAAGCCCGTTTCCTTGCCAGTGGCCGCGACTGGGCCCGCTTTCCTCTTTACGGCATTCCCTTCGCGGTCAAGGACAACATCGATGCACTGGGCCTTGCGACTACCGCCGCTTGCCCGCAGTTTGCCTACCAGCCGATAGCCGATGCCGCGGTGGTGCAGCGCTTGCGTGCCGCCGGCGCCTTGTTGATCGGCAAGACCAATCTCAACCAGTTCGCCACCGGGCTGGTCGGCACCCGTTCGCCCTATGGCGCGGTGCCGAATGCGTTCAAGGCGGAGTACATCTCCGGAGGCTCGTCGTCCGGCTCGGCTTCGGTAGTGGCGCGCGGCCTGGTCGGCTTTGCGTTGGGCACCGATACCGCGGGTTCCGGACGGGTGCCGGCAGGTTTCAACAATATCGTCGGCTTGAAGCCGACGCGCGGTCTGATTTCGAATCGCGGGTTGGTGCCGGCGTGCCGCAGTCTTGACTGCATTTCGATTTTCGCGCTCGATGTGGCGGGCACGCAGGCCGTGCTGCAGGTGGCCGCGGGTTTCGACGACGCGGACGCGTATTCGCGCCAGGCGGCGCCGGCCCTTACCCGCTTCGCACCGGCGTTGCGCCTTGGCGTGCCGCGCCAACCCGAATTCTTCGGCGACGCGCTGCAGGCGCGCGAGTTCGATCTGGCGCTGGAACGTGCGCGCGCCATGGGCGCCACCATCACCGAGATCGACTTCAAGCCCATGTTCGAGGTGGCCGCCCTGTTGTACCAGGGGCCATGGGTGGCCGAACGCCATGCAGCGCTGGACGGATTGATGCGCGATCGCCCCGAGGTGATCGAGGCGACAGTGCATGCGGTGATCGCCGAGGCCAAGCGCTACTCGGCGGTCGATACCTTCAAGGCGATGTACCGTCTCCGCGAATTGCGGCGCGCCATCGCACCGCTGTGGTCCGGCATCGACGCCTTGCTGGTGCCGACCGCACCCACCATTTACACCATCGCGGACGTCAATGCCGACCCGCTCACGCGCAACGCCCATCTCGGCACCTATACCAATTTCGTCAATCTGCTCGACTGGAGCGCCATTGCGCTGCCCTCATCGATGCGTGCCGACGGCCTGCCGTTCGGCGTGACCTTCATCGCGCCGGCCTGGGCCGAGCCGGCCTTGTGTGCGCTTGGGGCCGACTGGCAGCGCGGCACGGCCTTGCCCTTGGGTGCGACCGACCTGGCACTGCCGGCGCCCACAGTGACATCGCCTGCCGTGGCGCCGGCCCCCGGCATGCAGCGCGTGGCGGTGGTGGGCGCACATTTGTCGGGCATGCCGCTCAATCATCAATTGACCAGCCGCGGCGCGCGCCTGGTCGGGCCTGCGCGCACCGCGACTTCTTACCGCCTGTATGCCTTGCCCGACACCAGCCCGCCCAAGCCGGGCTTGCTGCGCGTGGCCAAGGGCGGGGTGGCGATCGCGCTCGAACTGTGGGACATGCCCACGCAATACTTCGGCAGCTTCGTTGAAGAGATTCCGGCGCCACTTGGTATTGGCTCGCTGGAGTTGGCTGACGGCAGCCGGGTCAGGGGCTTTATCTGCGAGCCCTATGCGCTCGAGCGTGCACAGGACGTTTCCGCATTTGGCGGCTGGCGCGCCTATGTCGCCAGCCGCGTCTGATTTTCGATCCACGTAACACCGACCAAGGAGCTTTGATGAAAAGACGCAATTTCCTGCAAACCGGCGCGCTCACCGCTGCCGGTGTCGCCGCACCAGCCCTCTGGAGCGGCGCGGCCGTGGCGCAGGCGCGACCCAAGGATGTGCTGGTGGTAGCCAACGAATTCGGGCCCAATTCGCTTGACATCCACACCCTCGGTGCGAATCGGCCCAGCTACGCGGTGTCGTGGATGTGCTACGACCGCCTGATGACCTTCGGCAAGAAGAAGCTGCCCGATGGCCAGGTCATGTATGACTACACCAGGCTTGAGCCCGAGCTGGCGGAATCCTGGAAAATCGCCGCCGACGGCAACTCGGTCACTTTCAAGCTGCGCCGTGGCGCCAAGTTCCATGATGGCACGCCGGTGACGGCCAAGGACGTGAAATGGTCGTTCGATCGCGCGGTGAGCGTGGGCGGCTTTCCGACCTTTCAGATGAAGGCCGGGTCGCTGGACGAACCCAAACAGTTCGTGGTGGTCGACGACCAGACTTTCCGCATCGACTTCGTGCGTCGCGACAAGATGACCATGAACGATATCGCGGTGCCGGTACCGTCGATCTTCAATTCAGAACTGGTGAAGAAAAACGCCACCGCGCAGGATCCGTGGGGCCTCAACTGGACCAAGAGCAACGTCGCCGGTGGCGGTGCCTTCAAGGTCGAATCGTGGAAGCCGGGCCAGGAAATCATCTACGTGCGCAACGACGACTGGAAGAACGGCCCGCTGCCGCAGTTGAAACGGGTGATCCAGCGCGACGTGCCGAATGCCGGCAATCGACGCGCCTTGCTGGTCAAGGGCGACATCGACATGACCTACAGCCTGCCGCCCAAGGATTTCTCGGAGGTGGCCAAGGAGGGCGGCAACGTCAAGGTCAGTTCATTGCCGATCGAGAACTCGATCTGGTATCTGGGCATGCTCACCTCCAAACCGCCGTTCAACAACCCCAAGGTGCGCCAGGCGATCGCCTATGCCGTGCCCTACGACAAGCTGCACGACTCCGCGCTCTACGGGCGCGGTGCCAAGATGTACGGCGCGGCCTCGAACGATGTCAAGACCACCGCCTGGCCGCAACCGACCGGCTACAAGACCGACATCGCGCGCGCCAAGGCCTTGCTCAAGGAAGCCGGTTTCGAGAACGGTTTCGAGACCACGCTTTCCTTCGATCTGGGCCACGGCACGATTTCCGAGCCGATGGCCATTCTGGTGCAGGAAAGCCTGGCGTCGATCGGCATCAAGACCACCATCAACAAGGTGCCGGGCGCCAACTGGCGCGCGCAGCTGCTCAAGAAGGACATGCCGCTGATCGTCAACCGCTTCGGTGGCTGGCTCAACTATCCCGAGTATTTTTTCTACTGGTGCTACCACAGCCAGGACGCGGTATTCAATACCATGAGCTACAAGAACCCGGCGCTGGACAAGATGATCATGAATGCCAAGTTCGCCGAGAGCCGCGCAATCTACGACGGCGAGGTCAAGGCCATGCTGAAGCTGGCCTACGAGGAAGTGCCGCGCATTCCGCTGTTCCAGCCGCTGCAGGATGTGGCGATGCAGAAGAATGTGCAGGGCTACATGTACTGGTTCCACCTGGAGCCGGATTACCGTCAAATTTCAAAATCCTGATATTGCGAACACTCTCGTGTCGCAATATCTGTCCGCATTCGAGGGTGCGCGGCGCTGCCGCGACCCTCAATGCGGACGGTTGGTGGCGCGGGTTGGTGTCTACGCGCAAATGGGTTGGATCATTGTTCACGAGTGAACGGGATTCCACTTATGCGGGGCGCGTTGCTGGTACGTTTTCGGGGTGCACTTTGTGGTTTTCGTTGATGGGGTGGGCTTATGACCAAGGATGAGATGCAGGCTTATATCGTGGCGGCTGCAGCGGCGCTGGAGTTGCCGATCGCGCCCGAGCACATGCCGGGTGTGCTGCTCAATTTCGAACGCCTGGCGGGGGTGGCGGCAGCGGTGAACGCGTTCGAGTTGGGGCCGGCCGACGAACCCGGACCGGTTTGGCGGCCATGAGTGCTCCCGCCCGGCCGTCCGAAGGGAGCACTCATCCTCCCTCGGGGAGGATGTCACGCAGTGACAGGAGGGGTGTCCAATGAGTGATCTGCATGCGCTGGGCGCGCTGGCGGCGGCCGCCCGGGTCAAGTCGGGCGCGGTGTCGGCGGTAGCGCTGGCGCAGGCTGCCTTGGCGCG
>JAYTDE010000088.1:0-2761 GCA_043736195.1 Burkholderiales bacterium
GCGCGCACGCGTGCCTTGGCCGAATTCAAGAGCAACAAGCTGCAGGCCCTGGTAGCCACCGATATCGCCGCGCGTGGCATCGACATCGACCAGCTGCCGCATGTGGTCAATTACGACCTGCCCAACGTGCCCGAGGACTACATTCACCGCATCGGCCGCACCGGGCGCGCCGGCGCCACCGGCGAAGCGATTTCATTGGTATGTGTCGACGAGCATGCGTTCCTGCGCGATATCGAACGCCTGATCAAGCGCGAGATTCCAAGCCAGGTGATTCCCGGTTTCGAACCCGATCCGCATGCCCGGCCGGAGCCGATCCAGACCGGCGCGCGGCGCCCGCCTTCAAATGGGCGCGCAGGCGCGCCGCGTTCCAACGGCGCCGGTCAGGGCCGCTTCGCACCGCGCAACAATATGTCCGCTGCGGCCAAGCCGCGGCCAGTGCAGCGTGTCGGCGGCAGTGGTGCGGCGACTGCCGCACCGGCCGGCGCGCGGCCGCCGGCATCGCGCGGTGGCCGGCCGCAACCGGCGCTTTTGGCTGCCAACCATCGTTCCGGCGGCCGCGGCCGCTGACAAACCGGGCCAGCTTGCGGCCAGGATCATTCCCTTACGGAAAGGAAGTTCCGATGAGCACCCAGAAAATCGCCTTGATCACCGCCGCAGGTTCAGGCATGGGGGCGGCGATCGCCGAAAAGCTTGCTGCCACAGGCTACCGCGTCGCCGTGATGTCGTCGTCCGGCAAGGGCGAGGCACTGGGCAAGCGCCTGGGCGGCATCGGCTTCACCGGCTCGGGCAACGACCCGGCCGCGCTCAAGGCTTTTGTCGATACCGCGATGGCGGCGTTTGGCCGCATCGACGCGGTGGCCAACAGCGCAGCCCATCCGCCCAAGGGCGACCTGCTCGATTTGACCGATGAGCAATGGCACACCGGCATGGACACCGCACTCCTCAACGTGGTGCGCATCGCGCGCCTGGTGACGCCGATCATGGAGCGTCAGGGCGGCGGTGCGATCGTCAATATCTCGACCTTCGCGGCGTTCGAACCCGACTTGCTGTTCCCGATCTCTGGCGCCATGCGTGCCGCACTCGGGGCTTTTGCCAAGCTGTACTCCGATCGTTATGCCAAGGCCGGTATTCGCATGAACAACCTGCTGCCGGGCTACATCGACAGCCTGGCCGAAAAGGAAGAACGCAAGGCGAAGATTCCGATGGGCCGCTACGGTCGGGTGGCCGAGGTCGCCGATACGGCGGCATTTTTGCTGTCGGAGGGCGCCGGCTACATCACCGGGCAGAACCTGCGGGTCGACGGCGGAATCACGCGCGGCGTGTGACGCCGATGACGGGTCCCAAACCGTTTGCGGAAGCCAGTGAACGCAATCGCCAGCCGATTCTCGCGGTGCTGGCGCAGCACTTCGCCGATCGCAGCCATGTGTTGGAGATCGGCAGCGGTACCGGCCAGCACGCCGTGCATTTCGCGCAAGCGTTGCCGCACCTGACCTGGCAGTGTTCGGACCTGCATGGGCAACTGCCGGGCATCCGACTCTGGCTTGACGAAGCGGGCCTGGCCAATACGCCAGCACCGCTTAAGCTCGATGTCGACGGCGCCTGGCCTGCTGCGCGTTTCGACGCGGTCTTCACCGCGAACACCCTGCACATCATGGGATGGCACCAGGTGGTGCGCCTGTTCGAGCGATTGCCCGAGGTACTGTCCGGCGACGCGACACTGGCGGTCTACGGCCCGTTCAATTCCGCGGGACGCTTCACCAGTGCGGGCAACGCGGCCTTCGATGCGAGCTTGAAGACACGGGAGCCGCACATGGGGATTCGCGACTTCGAGGCGGTCGACGGTCTTGCCCGTGGCGCGGGTCTTGCGCTGGCGCACGACTGCGCCATGCCCGCCAACAATCGTTGCCTGATCTGGCGCACCGCGTGACCCGGTTCGATGGTGCCCGGTCGAGCGTCTTTCCTGAAACTGCACGACGCCATCGGATGCCAACTAAGTAATTGCGCGTCCCAGGATTTGCGGCAACGCCGCGTCCAGCACATCCTTGCGCAGCGGCTTGACGATGTAGGCGGCAACACCCAGCATCATCGCCTGGGCCAGGTCCGCGCGCTCGCCGCGCGGCGAGATCAGCACCATGCGCACGCCCTTGAGCCCGGAGTCGATGCGCATCGCGTCGAGGGTGCGGAAGGCGTCGAGCATCGGCATCTCGGCATCGACCACCAGAATGTCCGGCTTGTCGGCGCCACCCAGCACCGCCCGCAGTGCATCGCGCGATTGCACGATCGAAGGCTTGATGCCGGCTCGCCCGAACAGCAGTTCGAGCACGCGGTTTTGCGCCGCAATATGGCCGGCGATGCACACGCGTGGTTGTTTCGGCAGTCCGTCGGCGGTATTTGGATAAACAAAATACCCGGCCTTGCCCATCGCATTGTGCGAGCCGGCCGCTTCGATCGCCGCCATGCGGCCGGTGGTGGCGAGCCGCTTTTCAACCTCGGCATCGATCGTCGGACCTAACACCCTGGAGACGTCGGCCATGATGTCGTCAATCAGCGGTGCCGGCGCCGCGGCCACGGCGGCCAAGGCCTTGGCCGACATTTCGCTGGTCATCTCGAACGCCATGTCGTCGACCGGCACATAGTCCTTGTGTGCGATCAGGCCCTGGCGCATCAGCTCGCCGGTCCACAGTTCCAGGTCTTCCGCGTCAAGTTGCGGCATGCCCTGCAACAGCGCATTGCCGTCGCGTTTGCCGTCGATCAGGCGCAA
>JAYTDE010000089.1:0-7608 GCA_043736195.1 Burkholderiales bacterium
CGCTGTCCAATCGGCGCGCAGCCCACCATCCGCTTTGCGCCGTAATTGCGGCGCGTGTCCGGCACCGCTATCAACCCGTCCTACTCCAATTCGACCGCCAGCGCCAAAGGCACGCCGTGCTTTGCCAGGTTCGCAGCGTCCTTGGCAGCGTCGAATATGACTTCCATGAGATTTATTGTATGTACGATAATAACCCGCGTCAAGGATTATTGTGCATACACATGGTTCCGTGCTCACGAGTCCGGGCGAGTTCCAGCGGCCGCCCACCAGTGACGCGCCAATCGCGCTGAATGGATCGAATCGCCCATCGGCAATGCGCCATGCATGCCAGGCTTGGTGTCGGACCTGCGCGGCTGCGGCCCTACGCTGCAACGCCATGGAACAGCGACCAAAGCAGGCTCTCGACCCTGCGCGCTCCCAGCTCCGTCAACGCGACCTCGATCGGACGCTTGCCGCCCAGCATGGCATGGCCCGTGGACAGAAAAGCGCGTGCATCTTCGGCTCTGTCCCACACATGTTCCGCCGTCGCGATCACCCGCGCCAGACGTTCCACACGCGCGCCTTCATGTGGCTTCAACTCGTCGCCCCGGCGATGGAAAGTGGCCGCCGGCATGATCCGCAACATCAACGCCGCGGCATCCGGCGATTTGCCGTAAACGTGCCGGGCAACCTTCCCAAGCGAAGCCCTGGGCAGCCCGGCTTCAACCTGTCGTTCCAGTTGCTCGACCGAATCGACCTTGCGGCGCAGACCCAGTACCTGGGCAATCTTGCGCGATTCAACCAAACCTGTGTACATACGGGCAACTCCCAACTGATAAGCGCAATTTTGTCATCTGGCGACGATGGCGGCGCACCTGATTCTCGCCTGCTCGATCCGCGCAGCGCCCAGCTGCCACCTGCGCAGATCCCGGGCACGCGATGCGGCCCGTCAGCGGCACCACGCAAACGCGCTGCCAGGAGATCTTGTTGTTGATCCAGTTTCAATCTGCGCCAGAATCACGCTCGTCCAACCAAAGACCCAATCCGAATGCGCCTCTTGATCACACTGCTCGCAGCGGTCTCGCTGCTGCCATCGTTCGCCCGCGGCGACGCTGCCACCGAAGCCATCAGGAAGGGCGGGGTCGCCCTGCTGATACGCCACGCGACCGCGCCCGGCACCTTCGATCCCGACAATTTCAGGCTCGATGACTGTTCAACCCAGCGCAACCTCTCAGACGCGGGGCGCGAGGAAGCACGGCGCATCGGCGCGCATCTAAAGACACTTGGGCTTCAGCCAGGCGAGGTTTTGACCAGCCAGTGGTGCCGCTGCCGCGACGCCGCGGCCCTGGCGTTCGGCGCCGCGCACGATTGGCCGGCGCTCAATTCCTTTATCCGCGACCGCGACAGCGCACCCAGGCAAACCGGCGAGGTGCTCGCGCGCTTATACAGGATCAAGCCGGGCGACAAGCCGCTGGTGCTGGTGACACACCAGGTGATGGTCACGGCACTGAGCGGCATTTATCCGGAATCAGGCGAGATAGTGGTGGTCGCGCCGACGCGCGAAGGCGGAAAAAGCGGCTTGAAAGTGCTCGGCAGCATCAAACCGGAGGCTGCGAAGTAAGCTCGCTTGCAGGCTAGATCGCCCAATTCTCCAACTGCAATGCCGGTACCCGCTCGAACTCACGCAGGTTGTTGGTGACCAGAGTCAGGCCTTCGCTGCGCGCGTGCGCGGCAATGTGCAAATCGTTCACACCGATCGGTTGACCCTGCTTTTCGAGCGCCGCGCGGATCGAGCCATAGTGCTGCGCGGCCCGGGCGGCGTAGGGCAAAACCTCAAGCCGACTGCAAAAATCCTCCACCACGGCAAGATTGGTGGCGGGAATACTGCTTTTCTCCGCGCCGTGCTGAAGTTCAGCCAGAGTGATGGCAGAGATGGCCATGCGGCCCGCTTGCTGGTTGAAAATATCCAACGCCTGCGGGGGGCGACGCTTGATGACGTATATGACGATGTTGGTGTCGAGCAAGTACCGCAGCATCAGAGGTTTTCACGCTCGGTTTGCACCTGTGAAGCCCGCCCGGCCATGAAGTCCGGCGTCGGCTGCGGACCATTGCGGAAAAAACTGTCCCATGACTGGTTGAGCGGCGCAATGATTCGCTCCACCCCGTTGGCCCGCACGTCCACCCGCTTGACGTCACTGGGCAGGCGCAGCTCGGCAGGCAGGCGCACGGCCTGCGTCCGGTTGTTGATGAAGAGCGTGGTGGCGACCATAAAATACCTTCCTGCGGTGTGTATATTGCAATAGTATATGGCAGGCGGATGCGAAGCGTCAAATCGCCCTGGCAGTGGTGCCGAGCAGTGGTGTCAAACACTGCTGACGGCCATGCGCACAAACGCAATTTTCGACGGCCCGGCCAGCCATGATGGTTCGCTTCTTCGGGCACTCGGGTCCGCCGCGGCTGGCGCTCCCGCGAGCGCCAGCTTGGTCCTCACGAAATCGAACATCGGCAGCGTGCCCATCACCGGCGGCGGAATCAAGAGCGCCATCGTCAGTGCCACCCTGGCGCGGCCGTTGCATTGCAACGACCTGCTGGATCAAACGCTCTCCCGAGGCGGCACGCCGCCTGCGCGCCACTGCTTCACCAGGCCAAGCAACCCGGCTGCCGCGGTGAACGCATAGGCTGCCGCCGCCACAAGGCCGGCCAGCAGCGCCAGCACGGCGGACGGTGCCTGCGGGTCGATGTCGAACCGGGCCAGCACGGGCGCCAGCACTGACGGCATCGGCAGCGGCACGGTGCGGACCACCCGGGCTCGCCCTTCGCACAAGACCGACGCGAGCTTGCGCATGCCGAGTTCGATCCGCCCCGGCGGAGCCTGGGCGCCGCGCCGCGGCTCGCGCAGGCCGCGCGCATCGGCGCTGCATTCGCCCGTGCTTGGCACGGCAATGGCGGCGGCCGCCCGGTAGTTGAAACGGCCGCCATCGTGCGCCGACACGAACGCCGGCAGCAGCATCAGGCCAATCGCCAGCAGGCACATGCCCAGGTCTTCAATGGCGCCCCATGCGGCCACCTGGCGCCGGACCCGGGCGACCAGCCGGCCAATGAGGTCAGGAACGTTGCGCTGCATTGCGAAATTCTCCGGGGTTGCGGATCCCCAATATCCGGCACCCGAGGCTCGCCACGCGAGCCAGGCGCGCGCCAATCGCGGCCTGGCATCGCACGAGCTGGAGACCTTGCCGGTTCCGGCGCACGGGCTGCCGGCCGGCTATACCGAGCCGCATCGGCAGCGACAGGCTCATCCTGCGAGCCAACAGCGCCTGCATACTGGGCATGTCGCCGATGCAAGCGGCAACTGCCCGGCAAATGTGTGCCGGCGATGGCCCGACCAGGGCGAAAGGGAGACGCGATGAGTGATTTCAAGGACTTTGTCGACAATCTGCTGGTGCCCATCCGGGCCGGCGACAGCAGCCCGAGCGCACAAATAATCCTGGCGGCAGGCGGCGATTCACAGGCATCCGCGCCGAAAGTGCCGCTGGACGAACTGGACCGCCGCTACGTGGCAGTGATGGACGCGCTGCTCGTCGACGCCCAGGCGCGCGACGCCGTGCGCGTTTTCGCCGACGCGGTTACCTGGAAACTGGCGGTGGTGGCTTACCAGTACGGTCCCGAGGCGGTTGCCGATATCCTGCGCAAACTCGGCGGCCACATGGGAAACATTGCCGAGAACCTGGCGGCCCAGAGTGAGGCAAACGCTGCGAAAGAAGCAGGGCGGCCGTTGAACTGAGCACGCGCAATCCCCCATGCGATCCTGGCGCGTTGCCGGCCTTTCGACCCGGCGGGGGCCGCGACGCCAAGTCTGCGCGGCGCGCGACTTCGCGGCCGCGCTTGAACAAGCCTTCAGTGTTGCTGGTCTTGATGCGTGTCTTCATTGCGGGATTCCGATCGCTGATCTGCCAAGCCGCACATCAACCGCCCGCCTGGTACCAGAACTGCCAAGCAAACCGCAAAACGGCTCCGCCGTTCTCTGGGTGAATCCGACGGTAAAAAGCTTCAAGACATCGCCTTGGCGCCCTCTCGAACCATTCGCTCATCCTGATAAGCCACCCGCTCTTCACGCCTTTGCACTGCCAATTCGATGAGCGTCTCCTCGGCATCGAACATGTCGCCCAAGCCGGCGGGTTCAAGCTTGAGAAGACGGCGCATCGCGTCGTGTTGCGACTGCAGCGTGCCGTCGGCGAGGATATCCAACCGGCGGCCGAGCGCATCAAGCTGGTAGCGTCGGTGATTCTCAAGGTGGCGGCAGGCAAGTAGCCGATGCACGTCGCCACGGCGGTCGACCCGCTGCCGCAGCGAGGCAGTCTGCGCGAACACCGCCGTGAGCAGGACCTTGTCCGCCGCGGCGGGCACTCCCCTGAGGCGAGCATGGCATGGAGAGACTTTTCCATGTTGCTCACCAGACCATTCTTCTCCAAACGGTCGATATCCCGGCTCACCGCGCTGCGGCCGCGTTTCGCCCACCCGGCGAGATCGGTGATCATCCGGGGGCGTCCCTTGATCCCGCGGAACGGGGCGAACTTCAGCGTGGGGGGAATGCGCGCGAGGTCTTCCCGATCCTCGCAGGCGATGACACTTCGGGCCGGAGTCGACGTGCCCCGATCCGCCAGTCGCTCGATCTCGCGGCCTCGCATGAAGAGGCCTTCGATGTTTCCAGTCTTCATCACCGTCTTCATCGCCCGCTTCCGATCGTCGGCCATTCCGGTTCGAACCGGGCTTCGACGTTCTCGAAACTGACGAAAAAGCCTTATCGGCCGACGTTCGTGACGGTACCCCCGACGGCGGAAGCGATTGCGTCTAGCAGGTCGGGCACCAATGCGCGCAAGTCAGCCAACCGGTTGGTTCGCGCGCACAGGACGAGCACGGCCATCGGGATTTTCGCAATCCGATTCTGAAAAGACAGGTTGCGGTCGACCGTGACGAACACGTCGAACTGCGCAGCAGCCAAACGCAGCAGTTCGCCGTTCCTGATTTCCGACCAGCCCATCTGGCGGGCTGTGCGGACGTCGTGACCTACGAGGTCTCGCAACAGGCGCCAGTCGACGCATTCGTCGAGAAACACCTTCACGCGGGAAGCTTCACCAATTCTTCGGCGGCCGCTTCGAGAAACGCAACGACGTCTCCCCGCTTCACCATGGGAAAGCCCTCAAGAAAGTCGTCTATCGAATCGCCGGCTTCCAGGTGCTCGACCAGCGTGCGAACGGGAACACGCGTCCCCGCGAACACCAGCGTCCCGCCCATCACCGCAGGATCTCTCGAGACAAAGGAGAATTTCATATTTCGATGATACGCCAACGCCCCATCCGACGCGTGTTGCGCGCAATCGCCTCGATCATGTGGCGCAGCCGCACCAGATCGTCACTGCGCATACTGAACCTCGGCGGTTCGCAGCACCGCGTCACGAAAATGCCGGTACGCTTTGGTCACTGCCATCACAAACCACCCTGTGCGGATACCGGCCCGGGCGTGAACAACGGATTGGCAAACAGCATGACGGCTATCTCCTTTTTAGCGCGGGTTCGGGCCAAATGCCCAGGGGCCGCAATACGGATCAACTCCCCCTTCACTACCTGGCTTTTCCACCACCGGCCCCAGGCATCGCTGCCCGGGCCGGTGGCGAACCTGCCGTTACCGCTCCATGTCTTGCGCGCGGGCCTGCAACACCTGCAGCGTTTCCCACGAGCGGCGGTACTTGGCCAGGCGATCGAAGTCTTTCTGCAGCGGATCCGGAATCCGCCGCAGGTCCATGTTGTCCTCCAGGTCGGCCAGCTTCACCGCACGTGCGATGGGGTTGGCGCCGGCACGGGCGATGAAGGCGGCGTAGTCCTCACCCTCACGCTTGGTGAGGCAGGCTACGGCTTCGAGCACCTCCTGCGGAAACCCTTCGGCGCGCAGCTTCTCCTGCGTCCAGGGCGTGTCCTCGACCACGTCGTGCAGCACCGCCGCGATCATGGCCGCCTCGGTGGTTTGCTTCATCATCATGCGCAAGGGGTGCAGCACATAGGGCGCGCCGCCCTTGTCCACCTGGGTGGCATGGGCGGCGGCTGCGATCTCGATGGCGCGGGCGAGCAGGCTGGGGGTTGCGGTTTTCATGTTGGGGCTCCTTTCAAAGGGCGGGGCTTGAACCTGCGGCGTCGGCTTCCGCCGCTGCGGCAGCGGCGCCGAAGCGCTCGGTGACGCGCTGGCGAAGGTAGCGGTCGAAGTCGGGATAAAAGGCGGAACCATCACGGTAAATGGCATGGCCCCATCCTTTCCCTTTCCATATCAGCCAGCCGTGCCGCTGGTGCCGGCCTTGAGCGCCGCAATGATCCTGCGCATTGGCCCGGCGCGGACGGGGAGCCTGCCTGGTTCACCAGGGCGCGCGCGCTATTTCGCATGTTTCACCCTCTCGGCCAGTTGCGCCACCTTGGGCGTTTGCTCCCAGGCGAAATCCGGCAGATCGCGCCCGAAGTGCCCGCCCGCGGCGGTTTGGCTGAAGATCGGCCGGGTCAGGTCCAGCGTGCGGATGATGCCGGCCGGGGTTAAGTCGAAGAGTTCGCGTAGCACCTTGGCCACGGCTTCTTCCTCGTGCACACCCGTGCCCTGGAAATCCACCGCCACCGATACCGGCTCTGCTTCGCCGATGGCGTAGGCCAGCTGCACCGTGCAACGCTGGGCAATGCCGGCGGCCACCACGTGCTTGGCGAGGGTGCGCGCCATGTAGGCGGCGGAGCGGTCGACCTTGGAGGCATCCTTGCCGGAGAACGCGCCACCGCCGTGCGGGCAGGCGCCGCCGTAGGTATCGACGATGATCTTGCGGCCGGTGAGGCCGGTGTCGCCCAGCGGCCCGCCAATGGTGAAGGTGCCGGCCGGGTTGACCAGGATGCGGCAATTGGCGCTGCGCCGGCTGGCCGGGATGACGCGCTCGATGATTTCTTCCCGCACCGCCTGCCGCAGGTGTTCAAGCGACACGGACGCCTCATGCTGGGTGGAAACCACGATCGCCTCGACCGGCCCCGGGCGGCCATCCACGTAGCGCAGCGACACCTGGGTTTTGGCATCCGGCCGCAGGAACGGCAGGCGGCGGCTTGACCGCGCCTCTTCCAGCGCGTGCACCAGCTGATGCGCCAGGTGGATCGGCAGTGGCATGAGGGACTCCGACTCACGGGCGGCGTAGCCAAACATCAGCCCCTGGTCGCCGGCGCCCTGCACGCCATCGGCCCGATCGACGCCGACTGCGATTTCGGACGACTGGTGGTTGAAGCGGATCTCGACTGCGCAAGTGTCGGGGTCGATGTCCTGCTTGGCATGGCCGTAACCGATGGCGCGCAGAGTGCGGCGCACGATCGCCTCCGCCTCTTGCTCGACGGCCCTGAAATCGGCCGCGCGCGTGGTGCGGAATTCGCCCGCGACCACGATGCGGCCACTGGCGGCGAAGGTCTCGCAGGCGACGCGCGACTTCGGATCACGCTTCAACAATTCATCAAGAATGGCGTCCGAGATGCGGTCGCACAGTTTGTCCGGATGGCCGGCGGATACCGACTCGGAGGTGAACAACGCATTGGCAAACAGCATGTGTGCTTCTCCTTTTTAGCGCGG
>JAYTDE010000090.1:0-2703 GCA_043736195.1 Burkholderiales bacterium
CGATTTGAAAAGCTCAAGGGCGTGAATCGCAAGGGCTGGTCGCCGTACGGACTCAAATCAACCGACGAGATCATGGCGTGGCTGCGTGGCTATGACGACGACAAGCGCGACCCAGGCCTGGAGCTTCGTGCCGCCCGCAGGAAATGATCGTCGTCGACAGTTGCATACTGATTGACGTCGCGGCGGCGGACGCTCGCTGGGCCGATTGGTCCATCGCACAACTCGATGCCTGGAGCCGGCGCGGCCCGCTTGTGATCAACGGCATCGTCTACGCGGAGTTAACCAGCGGCTTCGATGCGATCGAAGCGCTCGAAGCCTTCGTGGCAGAGGCGCAACTGGAACTGCGCGAGCCTGGGCGCGGGGCCTTGTACCTGGCAGGCCGCGCGCGCGCGCTCTATCGGCGGCGCGGCGGCACCCGCTCCGGACTGTTGTCGGATTTCATGATCGGCGCCCATGCGGCCGACCTCGGCTGCCCGGTACTCACGCGCGACACGGCGCGATTCCGTTCCTACTTTCCGAAGCTGGAACTGATCACCCCGTAGCGCAAGGGTTCGCACGCAAGGCTGGATTGATTGGTGACTGACCACTCGCGTCAGGCCGTCAACGCGAATCTTCCCTTGGCGATCCGGAACGCCCAATTCGCCAGCGCACCGGCGGCGAACAGGCACGCGGCAAAGACTATCGGCCAGTATGGATCGCCGCTCAAGTCATACAGCCAGCCGGCGATCGGCGGCGCCGCGGTCATCAGCACGAAATAGAAACTGAAAAACACACCCATGCCGAAGGCGCGCCGCTGCGGCGCCATGGCTTCGCCGGTCAAGGCCATGATCACGCCCGCCGGCGCCATGCCGATCAGGCCCAGCGCCAGGCTCAGCACAACGGCCAGCGAGGTTTGGCGCAACAGCAGCAGCGCCAACACTGCCACCGCGGTGCACAGGTAGAGAATGAGATCCCGCTTGCCGGTGCGGTCGGCGAGCTGGCCGCACAGCGCGCCGGAAAAGATCATCACCCAGCTGGCGATGCTGATCACCGCCGCGGCCTGGGTCGCCCCATAGCCACCGGCCATCAGCACTCGCGGCGCGAAGCTCAAATAGGCGATGTAGCCCGCGTTGAAGAGGCCCCACACAGTGGCTGCCAGGAGCGTCAGCACCAGTTCTGAACGTGGCAGGCCGAGCGGGCCGCCAGCCTGCACCGGCTTGACCTGCGGCGGCGGGCGATACAACAGGAATACCGCCACCGCACCGACCGCGCAATACACGGCGGCCACCGCGAACGCGGCGCGCCAGTCGAAATGGGCGGCAAGCCACACATGCCCGATCTGCCCCATGGCGATGCCGAAGGGCCAGCTCATCACCAGCACACCCATCGCCGTGGCCAACTCCTTGCCGCCGAACCAGTCCGCCACCATTTTGGTGAGATATATCGTGCTGATGACGAAGCCGACACCGCAGGCCATGCGCCCCAAGGCCAACATGCCGAACCCCTGGGCGACAGAAGCAATCGCCCCGCCCGCCGCCAGCGCAAAGAGGCCAATGGCGACCAGGGCGCGGTCCGGCAGGTAACGGCCCGCGTAGCCAACGGGCAGGGCCAGCACCAGCCCGGGCAACATGAAAAAGCCGATCAGGGTGCCGATCTCGGCGTAGCTGAAGCCCAGTTGCGTGACCAGTGAGCCGGACACCGAACCGAGAGTCTGGAACTGAAAACCCAGGCCGGTGCGGCAGGTGAACAACATGGCGAGGATCAGCCAGCGGGTGCGGTTGCTGGGCGTAACGGCAATCGGCATGACAGACATTCCGTGTGCTCCATTTAGTGGTCCCGAAGTGTTGTGGAAGTGGGCTGATGTAGCCTCGCCTCCAAGGAATCGTGCGCGGTGCCGCTCCGCGAGCAGTTTATCGGTCCACTTGCCGTGCGCTACCCCTCAAGCCAACAGTATTCCTTCATCCAGCATGGCTTGCACGATGGCGGCCTGACGCCGGTCACGGCGGCGCTTGGGTTCGGGGCGCTGCAGCGCATTCTCGGCCATCCAATGCTTGAATTCGACAAACGCCTGCGGCGCGATGGTGCGCATCAAGGCCATGCGCCCGGTCGCTGCGATCACCACATGCTCGAAGCGGCGCGCGCTGGTAAGGACTGAAGCACGCACCGCCTGCACGCGTCTCACAAAAGGTCAACGTCCTGGTTGACTAGCCGTGGATTTCATACATTTACTTTTTACACGGCTAATCGTTATAAATCATTGGATTGCGCTCACTCAATCGGGTACAAGATGCAGCGAAAGCGGCAATCCGTCTTCTTGATCATCCGCAAGTTTCATCAGCGCGCGAAATGGCAGCCACCGCCTTTTCGCTCTATCCCAGGTCTTGCCGTAAGATGCCGGCTCCCCAATCGGCAACCCTTAAAGGAGCACCCCATGCTGAAGTTCTATTTCAACGGCTCACCCAATCCGACCAAGGTCGCGCTGTTTCTTGAAGAAGCCGGCCTGCCCTATGACGCGATTCCGGTCGATACGCGCAAGGGCGAGCAGTTCAGCCCGGAGATCGTGGCGCTCAACCCGAACGCCAAGGTGCCGGTGATCGTCGATGAAAATGGCGTGGTGTTCGACAGCAATGCGATCCTGCTCTACCTGGCGGAAAAAACCGGCAAGTTCTTGGCCCCGGCTGCCAATCGCGGCGAACTGCTTTCCTGGCTGATGTTCATAGCCAC
>JAYTDE010000091.1:0-1769 GCA_043736195.1 Burkholderiales bacterium
CGGCAGGTTTTTCACATGCCAGTTCAGGTGCTCGTCGTTGCTGAAAAACCAGTGGTCGAGCTGGCGCGAAAAATCGCCGTTGGCCAGCAGGTTGCGGCCGCCGTCACCCGTGAGCGCGAGATCGTCGATATCGATGGCGGCAGGTCCGGCCGGGGAATGGATGGAAAACTTGATCGGCCAGGCGCGCAGGCTCTTGTCGGGCGGGAAGCCGACGCTTACGCGTTGCCAGGTATTTGGGGCGCCGCCGGCCTTGAGTTCCCGGCCCACACAGTCCGCCGAGGAGTACAGCCATTTGCGGCAGATCGAAACGGTCAAGCTGCCGCCGGCGGCCGCAGTGCGCACGCGTACGGAGAGCTGGTGGGACGAGCCCGGATCGAAATCAATCAGTTGGTCGATATACATCGCCCGGCCGGCGCCGACCCGCAGGAACAGATTGTCGGCATCATGTTCCAGTCGATAGATGGCGGAGCGCTTGTTTTCCGTGCTCTTCCAGTAACGGGTTTCCGGAAAGCGGCCCAGCCCCATGCCGAACAACATGGTCATGGGGCCGGGCGCCATGATGTTTAGCGCATCCGCCCAATGGGCTTCGCGCACCTTGACATCGGCCGCGGTGCCGGCGATGCGCTGCTGGGCATAGGGTGAAAAAAGGATCGGCAGCGCAATCGCGGCAACCAGTGCCCCCAGCACCGCTGCGACTGGCAGGGTCCTTCGCAGCTTCGCGCTGCCGAACTGAAATCCCGCCAGGCACAGGCACACCGCTATGGCAAAGGCGGCATAGCCGCCACGCGAGAAGGTGACCATCAGCGCGTAGACGGTCGCCACCAGGCAGGCAACGCCGGCCGCGCGCAACAGCATGTTGCGGGTGCGCAGCAGCAGCAACAAAAGAAACGGCGCCGCGACCGTCAGGAAGCATTCGATATAGGCGCCGCCGGTATGCATTTGCGAAAACGGCCCGGTGACACGGTAGTCGTTGGTGAAGTCGAAAAGCGTGGTGAACGCCAGCCGTTCAATGATGATCACGGCAGCAGTCCAGGCCAGGCCCGCTGCCAGGCCGCCGGCCAGGAGCGCGACCGGTGCGCGCGCCTGGGCCGCGAGTCGGCGCCACAGCCACCACATGAGGGTTGCCCATAGCGCGCCCTTGACAATGCGTAGCGCCTCGTAGGGGCTGAAGTAATTGTTGAAGGCATTGGCGTCCGGCAAGCGGGGTGGCCACAGGCCGCGTGCCGTGCCGATCGCATAGGCGGCGCCCAGCAGCAGCAAGGCCGTGGTCAGCACCGGGTCACGGCTGTGGCCGCGCGTCGCCGGCACGCGCGCGAAGCCGATGGCGAGGCCGAGGGCCACCAGCAGGTCGAATTCATCGAGGTAAAAGCGGCCGCTCCAGTGGGCCAGGTCGAGCATCGGCAAGGCCGCCGGCACAATCGCGAAGAGCCAGCCCGGTTGGCGCCAGATGGCAACTGCGCAGATGGCATAGAGCATGCCGAGCGGTAAGGCCTGGGTCGGAAAATCGGTGAGCCAGGCGAGCACTGCCACAAGCCCGATCGCCATGGCAACCTTGACGGCCAGCGGCAATGCCGCGAACGGTCTGAGGCGCAAGGTCGGCGCCAAGGCTGCGGGCGTGGCAGGCGCGGCGCTTGCGATATGCGTATTCGCCTGCGCTTGCTCTGTCGCATCCGGCGGGACGGCGCGCAGCGGGCGCTTGCGCACTGAGCCGGGGGCGGCAACCCGCGCCAGCAACTGCGCGGCGATCCATGCCGCGCCGGCGCCGACCA
>JAYTDE010000092.1:0-15356 GCA_043736195.1 Burkholderiales bacterium
TTGCTTAACGCCGCCCGGCGCGTGATGCGCGCGTTGGCAGACGAAAGCGGTTGCGACGTGGTGCTGGGCACCATCTACGGCGAGCGCATCATCACCATCCACCAGGAGCACGGGATCGAAAGTGTAAGCCCGAGCTATGGACGCGGGCGGCGCATGCCGCTTTATCGCGGCATGCTCTCGAAAGCGGTATTGGCGGCGCTGCGACGCGGGCACTTGCGCCGCCTATACGAGGCCAACCCGGACCAGGCGCACGCAAGCCCGTTTGCCGCCGACTTCGCATCCTTGCTGGCGCATGTGAAAGCGATTCGCAGCGCCGGTTACTGCGTGACGCACGGCGAACTGGATCCGGGGCTCTGCGGCATTGGTGTGCCGCTTTCGTACCCGGCGCGGCGGCTGACTGCCGCACTCGGATTCATCATCAGTCGCCAGCGTTTCGCGAGTCTGGATGAACATCAACTCGCAGGTCTGCTGCACGCCGCGGGCAACGCCATCATCGAAGCCCTGCCGCCGATTCAAGCGTCCCTGCAGGAAGCGCCTGCGGTGGCGCGCAAGGTTCTCGACACGGCATAGGCCTCACAAACGCAATCGGCAGCCACATGCGGCCGCCGACAAGAGCGTTGCACTGCCGCGGCAGGCGTCTGGTCCAGGCGCGGAGCCACTCAATCCGCCCCGTGGACAAGACCGCCACCGCTGTCAGCAGCGCCCGACGTTCAACCGCGCCTTCAGCCTTTCTTGCGCGCCAACTGGCCCAGGGTATAGGTATCCAGATAATGATCGGCAACCCGATACCAGGTCGATTGCTCGTCGCGAAACTTCGACCACGAAGCGTAGAACTTGCCGAAATCCGCGTTCTTCTGCGAATACTCGGCGATCAACTCGTTGGTCGCCTTGTAGGCCGCTTCCATCACGTCCTTCGGGAACCAGCGCAGCTGGGTGCCGCCGCCCACCAGGCGCTTCAAGGCATTCGGATTCTTCGAGTCGTAGTTGGCCAGCATGCGCACGTACTGCTCGGTGGCCGCGGTCTCGAACGCCGCCTGAAACGACTTGGGCAAGGCTTCCCAGGCCTTCAAGCCGATCAGCGCGGTCATTTGCGCGCTGCCCTCCCACCAGCCGGGCGAATAGTAGTACTTGGTGACCTTCGAGAGGCCGAGCTTTTCGTCGTCATAAGGACCTACGAATTCTGCGGCGTCGATGGTGCCGCGCTCAAGCGCCGGATAGATGTCGCCGGCGGCGAGCTGCTGCGGCACCACGCCCAGCTTGGCCAGCGCCAAGCCGCCGAAGCCGCCGATGCGCATTTTCAAGCCCTTGAGATCGGCGAGACTCTTGATTTCCTTGCGGAACCAGCCCCCCATCTGCACGCCGAAATTGCCGCACGGCATCGCCATGCAGTTGTGCTTGGCATACTGCTCGCGCACCATCTGCAGGCCGCCGCCGTAGTACATCCAGGCAGCGTTCTGGCGCGGATTCAGACCGAAGGCGATGCCGGCGTCGAAAATCAGCGCCGGGTCCTTGCCGAAATAAAACGACGAGAAGGCCTGCCCCGCTTCGACCGTGCCGTTCGATACCGCGTCCATCACCTGGAGGCCAGGCACGATCTCGCCCGGGCCGAAGAGCTTGATCTCGAATCTGCCGTCGGTCAGCTCGGCGATGCGCCGCACCATTTCGTCGGTCGAGCCATAGCAGGTGTCGAGCGTCTTGGGAAAGCTCGCCGCCATGCGCCACTTGACCGAAGGCGCCTGGGCATGAACCGCAGGTGCCGCCAGCGTGGCGCCGGCACCAATGGCCGCGCCGGTCAGAAATTTTCTGCGTTGCATCTTTGTCTCCTGGATTGTTGATGGTTCAATGAACCGGTACAAGCGGTCTGCCGGATTTTCGGCAGACCGGAAAAAGTCACAGCACTGATACTACCGCGCCTTACGCGTTGGCCAGGCGCCGCTCTTCCTCGGCATTGAGAACCGGCCCGTCGAGGGTGACCGGCGCCGACTCCAGACGAAAGCGAGCGATCACGGGCTTCAACTCCGGGCGCACATGCTCTTCGTTGTAACCGTTGAACAGGGTGCCCAGCAAGCCACGCTTGACGTCGCTGGAACCCATGAACCAGTCGGCAATCGGGAAAGTCAGGTTCATGTTGTATTTCATCATGATGCCCTGGTTGTGATGCGCGGTATGGTGACGACGGATGGTGTTGATGAAAGGCATGGTGCGCACGAACCAGTTCTCGTGCACATGGCAGCAATAGTGGAACGATTCGTAGATCAAGTACTGGCCGACCATGGTGATGAAAAGAATATAGCCCGCGTTTGGATTGATTGCGAGCGAGGCGATAAATCCCAGCCCGAGGCCCGTGCTGGCGAATACGGCAAGCACGCGCCACGGGAAGAATACGATGCGAAATTCGCGCACGGTATCGATGGTCGCATCGTTGTCGGTGAAGTACTGGTGATGCTGGCGGGTATGCCGATCGTAGATCGCGCGCAGCGCGAATACATCGACCAGCCGGTGCATCACGTAGCGATGCATCGCCCATTCGACAAAATTGCCGGCCAGGAATACCGGGATCACCAGCAGCCATTCCCAGGTGGCGTTTTCCAGCCGCCCGACCGACCACCAGATGGCGCCCAAGCCGACCCCGTACATGACGGCAATGTGCAGGAGACCGCTGTAGTAGGGGCTGATATCGGCCTTGTACTGCTCGCGAAACTTGCGTTGGCGTTCGGTCATCATGGGGACTCTCCTTCAGGTTCCGGGTGCTGCCGGGAGCACCGCTGGTGCGCCTGATATATCAAACGTATATCTGCCAATTTTCATGGCGATGGGCGCTCCCTGTCAAGCACCTTTTCCAGGCCCGAAGCGCCATCGCAACCCCTTCTCAGAAATCCGTGCTGACCGTGGCGCGGGTGAAGGCTTCGATACTGTCAAGCAGGGCATCCGAGGCGGCCGCGGCACCCGCCACATCGCCGGCCGCGATGGCACGCGCGATATCCGCATGCAACTTGGCCGTCAATGGCATGTCCGCAGTCTGTTTGTAGTGCAGATACCAGAAACGCCGTGACAGGGAATGCATCAGCCCCATTGCGCCGGCGGCAAATTCGTTGTGCGCGGCGGCCACCGAAAGCTCGTTGTATTCGCGATCGATGCGGATAAAGGTGACTTCATCCTTGCCGCGCGCACTTTGTTCGAAGGCGAACGCGATCTCGTTGAAACGCACGCGCTCCTCCGCGGTGGCGCGCCGCGCCGCGCTCCTGGCCACCAGTCGCTCGACCTCGCGCCGTACCTCAAGCAGCCGCAACTGGCTCTTGATGCTGATTTCGGCCACGATGATGCCGCGACGCGGCAGGATGGTCACCATGTGCTCACGCGCAAGACGCTGCAACGCCTCGCGAATCGGCGTGCGCCCGATGCCCAGGCGTTGCGACAGCTCGGCCTCGGAGACGGCGCTGCCGGGGGCCAGTTGCAAGGTGACGATCAGTTCCTCCAGGTCGCTGTAGGCCCGGTCGGTGAGGCTTCCGGTCAGCGCCGGCGACAGGCTTGCAGCGCCTCCCGCCGCGACGCCAGGCGCGGCATGGCGCGTGTTGCCCGACGATGGCTTGGCCGCTATGATCCCGCGTTGGGCAGCACGACCCGCAGTTCGTCCTGTTGCGCCTTTTCGGTCTGGCTCACGAATTTTTCATTCCCCTTGTTGCCAGTGATCGCAGCATGCTATGCCAATGGGCAGTTCGCCACGGTCGTACGCAAGACTGGTTGGCAGGCTTTCCTTGAAGCACACGCCTCGACAATGTCGGCCACCGCAGGCCGCGCCCCGGGAGCCGAGACTGCCACGCGCGATGCAGAAATCAAGGCTTGATATGCCATTAGTATATCAACTGCCGCTCGCACGTTTTGGAGAGGCTGCGGCAGTCGGCTTGCAAACACACGTTCACTACATGCAGGTAGACAAGGTAGGCGCGACGCGAAATCCGGTCGCCGTCACCAGATAAGCGGTGCGCCAAGTGCGATCGGCGCGGCGCTCTCTTTATAAGAACAAGAAGTATTCTCATTGACAAGCGCGCCAATAATGATAATAATTCTCATACACCCATCCAACATGAGAACTGATGATGCAACGCATTAAATACGCCGTCGGCGCCGCTGGCTTTGCTGCCAGCCTCCTGCTCCAGACCGGTTTTACCCAGGAGAGGGTTCTGAATCTTTATTCCGCGCGCCATTACTCGACTGACGAGGCGCTGTACGCCAATTTCACCAAGGCCACCGGCATCCGCATCAACCGCATCGACGCAGGTGACGAGCAGTTGCTGGAACGCCTCAAGACCGAAGGCGCCAACAGTCCGGCCGACGTGCTGTTGCTGGTCGATGCCGCGCGCCTGTGGAACGCGCAGCAAATGGGCCTGTACACGCCGGTCAAGTCGGCACTGCTGGAAGCACGCATCCCGGCCGAAATGCGCGACCGCGACGGCAACTGGTTCGGCTTTTCCACCCGCGCCCGCGTGATCGTCTACAACAAGGTGGCACTCAAGCCCGCTGACGTCGCCAGCTACGAAGCTCTGGCCGATCCGAAATTGAAGGGCAAGGTCTGCACCCGCTCCGGCTCGCACCCCTACATGCTTTCGCTGGTGGCCGCGGTCGCGGAGCACGACGGCGAGGCCAAAGCGGAAGTCTGGGCCAAGGGCATCGTGGCAAATCTGGCGCGCAAGCCGGCGGGCGGCGATACCGACCAGATCAAGGCGGTGGCCAGCGGTGAGTGCGCGGTCGCGCTGACCAATACATATTACTGGGTGCGCCTGCTCAAATCGACCAAGCCGGATGAGCAGGAACTGGTCAATAAGGTCGGCTTCATATGGCCCAACCAGGCCAGCTACGGCACCCACGTCAACATCTCCGGCGGTGCGATGCTAAAGAACGCGCCGAACAAGGAAGCCGCGGTCAAGTTCCTCGAATACCTGGCAAGCGATCAGGCCCAGGCCTATTTCGCCAACGGCAACAACGAATGGCCGACGGTGAAATCAGTGACAGTGAAAAACGCCGAGCTTGAATCGCTCGGCAAGTTCAAGATGGACGGCATCGGCCCTGCGGTTTTCGGCAAGAACACGCCCATGGCGCAAAAGATCGTTGACCGCGCCGGCTGGAGGTAGGCGCGGCATGAACAGCCCGCCGGGACGTCGCAGCCAGGGACCGCCGGCAGACCGCTCGCCCGAGCAGCCCGCCAAGTGCGGCCCTGCGGTCACGCCGCACTTTCGCAGCCAGGATTTGTTCGGCTTGTCCCACGAAGTGATGATCGAACACAACGAACGGACCTACCGCCTGCGCCTCACCGCGCAGGGAAAACTGATACTCACCGCTTGACCTGCGCAATCGCAACCCGCGATTGCGCACAGCCAGTCGGCCACGCAACCCTGCACAGGAACGGCAAGAGGAACTTCACGCTTGCCCCGATGCCGCTGGCGTGCTACGCCCATAGTCTGCCTTTATCCGACGGATACATCGCGGCCATCGTGCGCGCCCACGGCTTCACCGTTGCGACGCGGGACAAGAGTACTTGCGAAGGCGTCGGTGTGCCAGTCGTCACCCCTGGGGATGAGCATGAGGAAATACCGAACGAGTCGGTAGGCCGAAAAAACCGCTCTTGCAAGTGGTTGAACGGGAACGGGCTTCTGTTTGATAGCCTGTATTCGCTGGAATTGCGCAGCGTTTGCACGAGGCCGGCGACCTGCCTCGCAGTCCGCGCAGGCAATCGTGCCATTTTAAGTGGTATATTTTCTGCCACATTCAACGGCAGAAAGTACGGCATGAAGATTTCGACCACGATCGACGGCGCAGGCCGTGTCATCGTCCCGGCGTCGATGCGGCGCCGGCTCAACCTCACACCAGGCTCGCGACTGCAGCTGGAAGTGGTGGCAGAGCGCATCGAGCTGACGCCGGAAACGGAAGCGCAGCCGCTGGTGCGCAAGGCGGGACGACTGGTGCTCAAGCCCAGCGGCAAACGCACCGATGCGGCCGCGCTGGTGCGTGCAGAGCGTGAGGCCCAGGCGCGGCGGGAGCCGCGGCGTTGAGGGCTGCGCCAAGCGCGCAGGCCCGTGCGCTGCTCGACAGCTCGGTGATTCTCGCCTCGCTGGACATGGACGAACCGGCGCACGACGCCTGTGCGGATCTGGTCGCGCAAGGGGGGCACAATGTCTACGTGCATGCGCTTGCCGAAACATTTTCGATTCTGACCGGTGGCCAGCGGGCACGGCGGGTCGATGCGGGCGCCGCCGTTGAACTGCTCGAAGCAAGCGTGCTGCCCTATGTGCAGACCATCAGCCTGACCGGGAAGGATGTGATGGCGGCGCTGGGTGATGCCCGCGCACGTGGCGTGCGCGGCGGCGCGGTCTATGACTACCTGCATCTTGTGGCCGCGCGCAAGGCCGGGGTGGCACGGCTGGTCACGTTGGACCTGCGTCACTTTCAGGCGCTGGCGCGCCCAGGGGATCCGCGTGTCGAGGAGCCTTGACCCCTCTTCAGGGGCAGCGGCGTGGTTGGGCGGCGCACTCAACCCGCCGTGGCGCGAATGGACTTTTCTTGGGCATCGCGTCTGCGACGGCCATAGTCCTGCGGGAAATGTGCTCTGGTTTTGCCAGCCGGCGCCTTGCGACGCGATATCGGCGCGTTCAAGCCGGCGGCAATCCCGGCCCCTTTATGACCGCTCCTTACGACCGCTTCAAACGTCCGCCCACATGCGGATCAGGTTGTGATAGATGCCGGTCAATGCGATGACCGGCGGCGTGTCGCCGTGTGATCGCCGCATGCTGCTGATGGCGCCGTCCATGTCGAACAACAGCGCCCGCTTCGCATCGTCGCGCACCATGCTTTGTACCCAGAAGAATGAAGCGACCCGGGCGCCGCGCGATACTGGTCGCACATGATGCACGCTGGTACCCGGATAAAGCACCATGTCGCCAGCGGCGAGCCTGACGCTATGTACGCCGTAGGAGTCCTCGACCACCAGTTCCCCGCCGTCGTAATCGTCGGGCGCCGACAGGAACAGGGTGGCCGATATGTCGGTGCGCACGTGCTGTCCGGTGGCGGCGAAGGTGCGCACCGCGTTGTCGATGTGCCCGCCAAAATCCATGCCCGCCTCGTAACGGTTGAAAAGCGGCGGGTAGACCTTCTGCGGCAAGGCTGCGGTAAAAAACAGCCCGCTCCTGGCCAAGCCCGCCAGCACCAGCGCACGCGCCTCGGCGGCTACCGGCGCATCCTCCGGCAACTGGCGATTGCGCTTTTCCTGAGCCGATTGGGTCCCGGCGGTGATCGTGCCATCCGCCCAGGCGGCGCCGTCAATCAGATGGCGCAGGCGGCGCACTTCCGCCAGATCGAGTACCTGCGGGATGGTCAACAGCATGCTTGGGTTCCTTTTTTCAATACTTGAGTTCGACCGTCAGCTGCACCGCGCGCTTGTTGCCGGCCACCACATGCCCCTGATACACACCTTCGTAGTAGGTCTTGTTCAAGAGGTTGAGCGCGTTGAGCTTGACGGTGTAGCGCTGCTGCGAATATTCGATCAAGCCGTCGACCCGCGAATAGCCCGGCACCATGTTGGCGTTGTTCTGGTCGGCGAAGCGATCACCCACGCCCTCGACGCCACCACCGGCACGCCAGCCGCCCCCCAACCGGTAGGTGGACCAGAAGCTGAAAGTATTGCTCGGAGTGTTGATCGGCCGCTTGCCGAGCGTGCCCACTTGCTGGCCGGAGGCAACGTCGATGTTGGCGCGCATGAAGGAGAGCGCACCGAATACATCCCATTGCGGATTGAGGCGGCCGGCCCATTCGATCTCGACGCCGTCGGTATGGCGCCGCCCGGACAGCAGCGAAACTGTCTGATTGGCGAGGTCGGTGTTGCGCTCGTTGAGCTTTTCGGTGCGGAACAAGGCGCCGCGCAGCGACAGGCCGCCATCGAAGAGTTCGTACTTGGCGCCAAGTTCGATATTGCGGCTGCTCTCGGGGTCGGTGTTGGCGGTGCGGTCATCCAGTTGGTAGAGCTCGGCCGACGGATTGAACGAGGTTCCGTAGGACGCGTAGTACGCACTGGTGATGGTGGGCTGGTAGATCAGCCCGGTGCGATAGCTCCAGGTACGCTGCCGTTGCGACAGGTCGCCCAACGGCGCCGGGCGACCATAGTCCACGCCAAAGTTGTCCCAGCGCGCGCCGACCAGCACCTTCCACCCCTTTGCGAACTCCATCACGTCCTGCGCGTAGAGCCCGAGCGAATTGCCCTTGTAACTTGCCTGGCCCTGTCGCGTCATGTTCGGCATGAAGTTCACAAATGGATTGGCGTTGCCGATCGTCGCGCCGGGGTTGGCGGGATTCTGCGTGTAGTTCCAGCGTTCGGCTCGCTCGTACATCACTTCGATCCCGGCCAGCAATTGGTGCTTGATGCCGCCGGTCTCGAACCTGGTGCTGAAGTCGGTCTGGTTGGTCCAGGTGTGCTCCTCGCCGCCACGCGCCTGCAGTTGCCGTGTGACCGCCGTGGTGGGAAGAATCGAAACCGGTGTGCCGACCAGTCGCGGTGCAACCGCCCGCAAGTCGCGCAGGTAGTTGGCGCGCCGCGTCACGTTCTTGACGGAGGTGTCATTGCTGAACCGGTGCGTGTAGGTGGCAGTGAGAAACTCGGTGTCGTTGCGTTCATAGTTGGAGGCCAGGCCGAAGTACGTTTCGACTGGCACGTTCAAGGGGCGCCCGCGGTAGAACGGCACGCCGTAGTCGGGCACGTTGTCGTCCTTGAGGCGGTAATAGGAAAACGTGAACTCGTTTTGCGTGCCTATGCTCCAGCTATACGAAGGCGCGAAACCCCAGCGACGTTGGCCGACCGCAAGCGCGTCGCGCAGGCTGTCGGTGTCGGTGGCCATCACGTTCAGGCGCATCGCCTGGTTCTCGCCGGTGACCTTGTTCGCGTCCAGGACCACCCGCTTGTAGTCGTTGTTGCCCAAGGTCATAGCCAAGCTGCCGCGATCGGTCAGAAGCGGGGTTTTGCTCACCTGGTTGATGACTCCACCAGTGGAGCCGCGACCGAACAGCATGGAGGCGGAGCCACGCAGCACCTCGATCCGCGTCAGGTTGAAGGTCTCGCGGTTGTACTGCGCGATATCACGGATGCCGTCCAGGTACAGGTCGCCCACCGCCGAGTAGCCGCGCAAGGTGATGTTGTCGCCGATGCGCCCGCCTTCGCCGGCGTTGAAGGTGAGCGAAGGCACATTGCGCAGCGCCTCGCGAAAGGTGTCGGCGTTACGGTCGAAGATGAGTTGCTCGGGCACGATGGTGACCGACTGCGGGATGTCGCGCAGCAACTGCGGTGTCTTGCCGATGCTGGTGACGCCCGGCTGATAGCCGTCACCGCGGCGCTCGTCGCGCGCGCCCTCGACCTTGACCTGCGGCAGCACGGTATCGGCTTGCTGCGCCGCGGCCTTCATCGGCAATGCCGCCGCGATCGCGGCACCCAATACATTCAGTACGAATCTGTTGCCTGTGTTGCCTGCCATGCGATGCTCCCCTTGTGTACGCGTGACTTGTGGGTGCTGGCTGGCTTGGTACACATGACCTGGCTGGCTTGCGTGAATGAAGCGATGAGAAGAACGGCGTGCCGCGCAGCGGCTATTTCTGTGTCGGGTCGGTGACAAATCCGATTTTCGTGAGACCTGTTCTGGCCGCCGCCGCCATCACCTTGGCGACCCGCTCGTATTGCGTGGCCCCTTCGGCGCGGATGTGCACCTCCGGCCGCGGTTCGATCTTCGCTGCCGCCGCGAACCGGATCTCAAGGCCCGCTTCGTCGACGGCATCGCCGTTCCAGTAGAGCTGGCCGTCGGCCTTGATGCCCAGCTGCACGTTGTCCGGCTTGGTGATGTTGGGACTCGACGACGCCTTGGGAAGATCGATCTTCACCGCATGGGTAAGCAGGGGTGCGGTGACGATAAAGATCACCAGCAACACCAGCATCACGTCGATCAGCGGAATCATGTTGATCTCCGCCATCGGCGCGCTGCCCGCCTGTTTGTTGAAACCGCCGAAGGCCATGGTCAGGCCGCCTTCTGCACAACAGCCGGTGCGCTCGCCGCGCGCCGGACGACGACCTGCGTGATGTCGTCAGAGCGATGACCGGTGGACATGAAGGCGAACACATCATGCGCGAAACCGTCGAGCTCTGCCAGCATGATGCGGTTGCGCCGCGTGAAGGCGTTGTAGGCCAGCACGGCGGGAATCGCTACCGCCAGCCCGATGGCGGTCATGATCAGCGCCTCGCCGACCGGACCTGCCACCTTGTCGAGCGTGCCCTGCCCGCTCACGCCGATGGCGAGCAACGCGTGATAGATGCCCCACACGGTGCCGAACAGGCCGACGAACGGGGCCGCGGAACCTATGGAGGCCAGCACCGTGAGGCCGGATTCGACGCTTGCGTTGGTCTGCTCGATGGCACGCCGCAGCGAGCGGGTAAGGAAGTCCTCGGCACTGCCGGCCTCCACCAGGCGCTTTGCACCAGGGGTGCGGTGCTGCTCGGCCGCGCGCAGCCCGTGCTGCGCCAGATCGGCGAACGGTTCGGCCGGCGGATGCGCGCGCAGGTTCATGGCCACCGCCCCGAGGTCGGGCGCCTCCCAGAAGAACTTCAGGAAGGCGCCGCTGCGCCGCCGCGACAGGAAATTCTGCAGGCTCTTGGTGATGATCAGGTACCAGGTGGAAACCGACATCACCAACATCAGCAGCAGAATACCCTTGGCCACTGCGTCGGCCTGCGCCAGGAAATGGCCGAAGCCCAGACTTTCGTGCATGACTAACCTTTCAAGTTGAATGAAATCGGGACCACCACGTAGGCCGGGATCGCCTTGTCGCCTTGCCTGGCCGGCACGAACTTCCAGCGCTTGACCGCCTCCAGGGCCGCATGGTCGAGGCGCTCTGAACCGCTGGAAGTGCGAATCTCGACCTTCGATGGCAGGCCGCTGGCTTCGACATGCACGCGCAGCAGCACCCTGCCCTCCTCGCCCATGCGGCGCGCAAGTGGCGGATACGCAGGCGCCGGATTGTCGAGGTAGTCGGCATTGAAGCTCGGAGGCTCGATCGGCGTCGGTGCGGGCGCCACCGGCGCCGCCGCGGGTGGCGCGACCCGTGCTTCGACCGGCGGTAGCGGACTGGGTTCAGGTGGCATCACCGCCACCGGCAGGTTGGCTTTCGGCGCTTGCGCGGCGAGCAAGGGCGTTTGCGGCTCAGGTCGTGTCTGCGCCTTCCGGACCGGCAAGGGCGTGGGCAACCGATCGACCTTGAGCTCCAGCTTGATCAGTTGCACCATCAGAGGTGCGATGGTCTTGAGCGCATCGCGAGTTGGCGCGTACGTGATGAGAATCGCGATGATCAGCGCATGGAAAAAGAGCGTGACGCCGAAGCCCGCCAAGTGAGCAGGATCGATTCGCAATGGTGAATGTGGAAAAGCCATTTGCCATAGTTTTAACACTAATGAGAATGATTATCAATTGTAATTGACTAAAATTCTCCCTGATTTCCTTTCCATCAACACATATGACTTCATCCAATGTCGAGCATGGCCGAGCGCACACCCAAAGCACGCACGGCACCGGGCCGGAAACCATCCGACCTTCACCATAACGTCGGTCTACACATTCGCATGCGCCGCCCTGGGACCAACATGCGGCGTCACTGCGCCGCGCATGGACATCGCCTACGGAAATCCGAAGCGCAACCGGACAAACGCATTGCGCTCCGGCATCGGGTAGTAGGTAGCGCTGTACCCGAGGGTCGAGTAGGCTCGATTGGTCAGATTGTTGATCCCTGCCGAGAGCTCGGCCGAGCCAAGACTCACCCGCACCGCGGTATCGACGACAAGGTAGCGCGGCAATGGCGGTTGCGCGCGGTTGGTGACGTCAATGCCATCGAAGCGCATGCCCACGTAACGTAGCGCGCCGGAAAGCATGACGCGCTCGGCTGCACGCCATTCGACCCGCGCATTGGCCGTATGCCGCGGCACGTGGGGTATGTCGGCGTTGGTGCCGATGAATCGTGGCGCCACTATGGCGACATTGGCGCGCAGCATCACCGCCTGGGTGGCTTGCCAGCGGCCCTCGAGTTCCACACCTCTCCGACGCGTTGGCAATTCGTAGTTGCGGTTGGCTGACAACCCTGAGGCAGGGTCGGCACCAAAGTAGATTTCGTCGCGATTGCGCATTTCGAAAACACCGATGCCCAGTTCAAGGTCACGCCCCTTCGCATAGCGCATGCCGGCTTCCACGGTACGCCCGGCTTGCGGCCGCAGGTCTGCCGCCGCCTGCGCGAGTTCATCCAGATTCGGGTTGCGAAAGTGCTGTGTCGCGCTTGCATACGCCGTAACACCTGGGATCAACCGCCAGCTCACTCCGATTTCGGAAGCTTGATTGCGCCAGCTTGCGATACGCTCGTTTCGGGGCGTATACACGTAGGGCGTGCAGGTGCGAACAGGACGGGGAACCCGAATGAAAACACAACTACGGGTGAAATACTCGTACGCCAAGCGGGTTGAAAAATGGTTTCCGCGCAAGCCGAAGTTGAACGCAAGGTCGGAATTGATGCGCAACTTCAAAGTCGCGAACGCGCCTTGCGCGCTGACCTCGCCCAAGTTTTGTTCCGACTGGTCGGGCACATAGCGACCGTGGGAATAGCGTGCATAGGTACCGGACTGATCATTGAGACCCAAACCTACACTGTGCTCGCCACCAAAAGCGCGAAACTCGTTGTTGTAGCGCAATTGCAGGTCGCGACGCTTGGAAATGATGGTGGAGCGCTGCTGCTCCAGCGGAATCAAGGGCGAGAAACGAATCACGTAGTCGTTGCGGCGGTCGCGAAAGCTGACCTGCAGTTCGAAGCGCCCTGCGCGCCCCATATCCGCAGTCGCCCCTGCGGTCCAGGTGATGTCGTCGGTCTCACCACGGTCGTTTGGCGCATTTGTGCCACGCCTGGCAAACGTGCCGGCTGCGAAATCAGCCGCGTTGACCGGACCTGGAAGCCCGTAGGTGTCCTTGTGATGTGACACCCGCACGTAGGCATCTAGAAAATGCAAGTCCCCCGGTCCCAGCAAACGCACTTCGCCGGAAACATTGCGCGACCGCAGATCACCGTTGTTCCGAAACCCTTCAGTGTCGAGCTGGCTCATGTTGAGAAACACCGCCAGCGGGCCGCTGCCGCCACTGACATGGATGCGCGTGTCGTCCATGCCGTATGAGCCTCGAGCGAGCTCAACTGCGAGCTTCAGGTTTTCGGGCTGACTGCGCTTGGTGATGATGTTGACAACACCGGCGACCGCGCCGTCGCCATACACCACCGAACCGCCACCGCGCACGACTTCGATGCGCTCGATTTGCGATAGCGCGATGGTGCTCAGGTCCGCGCCGGAAAGATCAAGCTCATTCAAGCGCACGCCGTCCACCATGATCAACACATTGCTGCTCGCGGTGTCGCCCATGCCGCGCATGTCAATGCGGGTGCTTTTGTCGTTGCCGAAATAGCTATGCAGGTTGAGCCCGGCGGCGCGGCTCAGCACGTCGGCAACAGAGGTCGCGGCCGAACGCCGAATATCGTCGGCGGTAAATACCGAGACGCCGTGAGGCACGGTGCGTGTCGTGCCATCGGCGCCAGAGGCGGTGACGATCACCTCGGGCACCGCGTCGGCACGACTGGACGCGACGCCAGCGGCTTGTGCATGCGCCGGCTGGCCACACAGCACGAGTACCAAGCCCAGTACGGCAGGCACCAGCCGACAGTGCTTAGGGCTCGCCACCCGACGTTTGCGCCCAGTGCCTTGGGTGCTTTCAGCCAGCAGCGCGCTTGCGCCGCGCCATGCCGAGAAATGCCAACCCGGCCAACAACATCGCGTACTGGCCAGGCTCGGGTACAGGCGCGGTGGTCAAGGTGTCGAGCGCCAAATAAGCCGGCGTGTTCATGCCGTTCGCACCGATGTCGCTGGAGGTAAGGTCAAAACCCAAGCGGGTGACCCCACCCAGGCTGGCAAGACTTACGAAGGTCCACTGCTGCACGATATAGTCTTGGGCGTTGTCGGCAAAGCGGTAGTCCGCCAGGAAAAAATCGACGCTACCGGTGGCCAACGCGCCGTTGAAGCCGCTGATCGTAAGCTTGAAGAAATCTGCGTCATTGCCGGAGGCCCCGCCAAACTTCTTGGCAATGGCGTCGCCGGCAAGCATCGACAAGGCTGCATACGTGGTGTTGGTGAAATAGGCTCCGTTCACAATCGTGGGCGCCGAGAACTCTGCATTCAGGGGGCCGAAGTAGCCCACCGCCATATAGCCCACCGCGTAGTTCGCTGACCCGCCCTGGCCGGAGCCCGCGTAGGCGCTGTATTGGTTGCCGAACCCCGGCGTGGTTGTATCCGTATGGTTTGAATACGACCAGCCGGTAGAGCAACAGCCCCCGCCAAAGTTGGTGTAGTCGTGATTGAATGAAGCTGAGCCACTGGTGAACGGAAAGGCGCCGCTTGCGGTGGTGCCGGGGGAATAGTGGCTCGCTGGTGCCGGCAGAGCGAGATCGTCGAAGGTGCTTGTGACGGCGTGGGACGTGCCGATCATTGCAAATACCAGCGAGGCGGCTGCGAAAATGGTCTTCATGAATTCTCTCCTTGGTTTCGAATTGTGCAATTTTCAGGCGGCGCGACGCGCGCCGCGGCGGCGGACGACGACCGACAACAGGCCGATGCCGGCGATATAGAGGGCGATTTGCCCGGGTTCCGGAACCGGGGCGGCGGCGAAATGCAATACGCCAACGGCATCCAGATCGAAGCCTGCGGAACCGACTTGCGGAAACGGGTCGTAGATACGCTGAGGGCCACCATCTTCCGCGAGAGTATCGTCGAAGGAGTTGCCGTCACCGACCACATCCACGATGCGCACATAGCGGACGTTGTTGACATTAAGACCTGCATGGTGCGCGAGGTCATTCAAATCGAAAAGGGTGCCGAAGCCCTGCGGATACTTGCCGGCAAAACCGTAAATGTTGTCCGGATTGACATTACCAAACCCGTTGACCGGCCCCGGCGTGAACGAATAGGCCGGAAACCGGAAAAAATTCGTACCGTCGGACGACACATCCACGCGTGCAAGTTCGAGAAAGGTATTGCTGAATGAGTTTTCGAACACCGCGAAATCCGCGCCGGCGCCGTTGACGATCGCGCCACCAAAAGTCAACGTGATGCGCCCAGCATCGCCCAGCACCACAACATCGAACGAGTCCCCGATCGCCTTGCCCAATGCCTTGTCCGGTGTTTTCCACTGCGCGTCGACATTCGCGCCCGGCAGGTAGTCGCGATATCCGGTGGCCCAGTTGGTGATCAAAGGGCTATCCTT
>JAYTDE010000093.1:0-5253 GCA_043736195.1 Burkholderiales bacterium
GGCGCGATGAGGTCATGCGCTTTCTCGCACCCTAGGATATGCTCGCCACCATGCTTCGCGAGAACCCCTGTCCAAGCCCTACGCTGCCGGCCCGTTGCCGTCGTGCTTTGCTCAGGTTTTGGCTGCTGCTGTGCCTGTGTGCGACCCCGGCCTTCGCGCTGGCGCCGGGCGAGATCGAGAGTGCGGCATTGCCACGCGAAGGCCGCGCGGTACTGGCGGCGGTGCGCAAGGGCGGACCTTTCGCCTACTCCAAGGATGGCAGTGCGTTTGGCAATTTCGAAGGCAACCTGCCCGGGAAACGCCGCGGCTATTACCGCGAGTTCACCGTCGAGACGCCGGGTGCGCGCAACCGCGGCGCACGGCGCATCGTGTGTGGCGGCGAATCCGGCGAATGGGGGCGCAATGCGCCATCGGCTTGTTATTACACCGATGATCACTACACGACGTTTCGTCGCATCCGGGAATAGATCATGAAACTTCGCAAGCGTTTCGAACTGTGCGTGGTCGTGCGACGCGGCCTGCGGCGTGGAGCGGTGCGGCCCTTGCCAGCGGGCGCACCGTGAGCACCGACGCCGGGTCCGGCGGCGGCGTGCCGCAAGCCGCAGGTGCCAAGCCGCGCAACGCGCCTGTCACGGCCTGGCGTGTCGACCTCAAAGGCCTGAAGAGCCGCGAATCGATGCTCAAGGCGGTGGCCGCGAGCCTCAAGTTTCCAGCGCACTTCGGTGTCAATCTCGATGCCTTGTACGACTGCCTGACCGATATGCCGCTCAAGCCCGGTCCGGCCTATGGGATTGAACTGGTCAACCTGGCGCACACATCCGTCGGCGATGCGCTGCACACGGTTTTCGCCGATGCGGCGCAGTTCTGGCGCGACAAGGGCGTATCGCTCGCCGTTCGGCGCGACTGAGGGTCGGACCTTGGTGCGGGCGACTGCCTGTGCGCATGCCCGAGTCGGCATGGGTCCGCGCCTGCCGACATCCGCAAACAGATTCCACAAATGCAAGCTGGCACAGCGGATGGGCATGCATGCGAACCCTTGAAGTACGCATCAGTTACCTGATCGCAGGCGGCGTCGTGGTCCTCTTGGCCGCAGTGTTCTGGCTGGCATACGGTCGCTACGTGCTGCTGGACGCCATCGAGGATGATTTTTCCAGCCTGCAGAAAGTTGCGCGCACCGGCCGCCTGGCCGCCGACGTTGGCAGCAGCCTGGCTGCGTTGTCGGCGGCGATACGCGAGTATGTGGCGTCTGACGCGATCGAGCCGCCGGAACAGACCGACGCGCATTCGAGAGCCTTGCTCGGTGCGGTCGCGCGAGCCCGTCTTGACCTGCCTGGCGAGCAGGCGGACATCGCCCTCCTGGTCACCGAAGCCGATCACTACCTGGGTAGTTTCGATGCCGTGGTGGCAGCGCGCCGACAACGCCAGGAACGGCTGAAACGGCTGGCGCTGGCGGCCGGTGCCCTGCGCGCGGCCAGTCAGGCGGCCGGCTTGCAGGAGCGCTTCATGCAGTTGCGCGAGGCGGAACTCAACTACCTGACCGCGCGCAATGCTGCCGAGGCGGACCGGGCACTTGGCCGCCTGGAGCATCTGGCGCATGCGCTGGCGCCACATCGAGGCACGGATCTGGCGGCTGATTACGGCCTCGCCTTCGCGCGGGTGGTGGAAATCTTCGAGGTTCTCGATCGCGGCACCCTGCGGGTACTGGATGATCATGAAGCAAAGCTGCGCGGACTGGCGGTGGCGCTTGCACGCCGCGCCCAGGCTGGTGAAGGCAGCGCCGCCAGCGGTTTTCGCGAAACACTGTCGCTGGCCATGCGCCGCAATGTCGAAGCGATCCTGCTGGCGGTGCTGATCGCGGTCGGCGGCGCATTTCTGCTGTTGCGCTTCGTCATCTATCCGCTCAACCGGATGAGCAACACCATGACAGCGATCGCCGCCGGCGACTATGCGCAAGTCGTGCCGTATGTCGACCGGCGTGACGAGATCGGCCGCATGGCGCGCTCGCTGTCGACGTTTCGGGGGGCCTTGATGGGACTGAAGGCGGCGCAAATGCAGGCCGAGGCCGCGAGCCGTCACAAGTCCGATTTCATCGCCAACATGAGCCATGAATTGCGCACCCCCTTGAACGCGATCATCGGCTTGTCCGACATGCTGCTGGAGGATGCCGACCGGCCTGACACGCGCGAACTCAAGGAATCACTGCCGCGCATCGGTGCGGCCGCCAAGCACCTGTTGGGGCTGATCAACGAGATCCTCGACCTGTCGAAAATCGAGGCCGGACACATGACGGTCGAACTGGTGCGTTTTACGCCGGCGAGCCTTGCCGAGGAGACGCTGGCGACTGTCGCGCCGATGGCGCGCCAGAAGGGCTTGCGCGTCGCCGCGGCATATCCTGCGCAGTTGCCGGAGATATTGAGCGATCCGCAGCGGGTGCGCCAGATCCTCATCAATCTTCTGGGCAATGCTGTCAAGTTCACCGATGCCGGCGAGGTGCGTATCGAGGTGAGCGCGTCTGCGCGCGGAGTGGATTTCGCGGTGATCGACACCGGGCCGGGCATTGCCGGCCATGACATTGGCCGCCTGTTCCAGGAATTCACGCAGCTTGATGCCCGGCCAACCCGCAAGTTCGGGGGGTCCGGACTGGGGTTGGCCCTGTCGCGCCGCATGGCGCGCCTGATCGGCGGCGATGTTACGCTTGCAAGCGAAGTGGGGCGCGGATCAAGGTTTGTTCTGGAGTTGCCGCTGGAAGCGCCGTCTGCCGACATGGTGGCGGTCACGGAAATCGCTGGCGTGGCGTCCGGGGGGGCCACGCCGGGTAGTACCGGAGGAGCAGGATGACACAGAAAATCGAGGACATGTCGATTCTGATCGTCGACGATGACGAGCTCAACCGCTATACGCTGGCGCGGCGCCTTACCCGTGACGGTCACGCCAACCTCGGCATGGCCGGCAATGGCGTGGAAGCACTGGCGGCGATGCGGCAGGACAAGTTTGATCTGGTGCTGCTGGACATCATGATGCCCGAGCTGGATGGTTTCGGAGTGCTCGAGGCGATGAAGGCCGATCCCGCGCTCTCCGGCATTCCCGTGATCGTGATTTCGGCCAATGACGACAGCGCCAATTTTGTGCGCGCCATCGAATTGGGCGCGGTCGACTACCTGAGCAAGCCGTTTGATCCGGTCTTGCTGCGCGCGCGCGTGACAGCTTCTCTGGAACGCAGGCGCCTGCAGGCGGTGCTCGAATCGGCCTTGGCCGAGACCCGCGCGATGCTTGAGATCAGTCCGGTGGCCACCTTTTTCATCAGGGACCTGAAAGTGGTGTGGATCAACGCGATGTGCGAGACCCTGCTGGGCTATCCTGCCAGCGAACTGGTTGGCCGCGGCATGGCGGATTTGCACCTGAACGAGGACGACTATCGCAGCGTACTGTCAAAGGTTGAGGCGGTGCTCAGGACCGGCGCGGTGTATCGCGGTGACATCCACATGAAACGCCGCGATGGCCGGGTGATCCTGGCGCGCGCGTCGGCCAAGGCGATCTCGTCGTGGGAACCCGAACGCGGCGCAGTGTGGACCATCGAGGACGTGACCGAGCAGCGGGCGGATGCCGCGCGCGTCGCTTTTCTCGCACATCATGACCAACTCACCGGTTTGCCGAACCGCATCCTGCTGGCCGACCGCTTGCGGGTGGCGCTGGCGCAGGCCTCGCGCAACAAGGCCATGTGCGGCTTGATGTTTCTGGACCTTGACAAGTTCAAATTGATCAACGATACCCTGGGTCACTCGATCGGCGACGAATTGCTGATCGAGGTGTCGCGGCGCCTGAAAATCAGCGTGCGCGATTCCGATACGGTGGCGCGCCTGGGCGGCGATGAATTCGTGGTGGTGCTGCCGGCGCTGAAATCGGCGACCGACGCCGAGATTGTGGCCAGGAAAATCCTGGTATCGGTCGGCTCGCCTTATGAACTGGACGGCAAGCCGGTGCGCACCTCACCGTCGATCGGCATCGCGTTATATCCGCAAAACGCGGCCGACGGCGACGAATTGCTGAAAAATGCCGATGCCGCCATGTACGAAACCAAACAGGCTGGGCGCAACGGCTATCGTTTCTTCAAAACGGCGGGTGAAGCCGGAACATAGCCGATCACCGCGATCCAGGCACTACGGACGCGCCGGCTTTGGACAGTCGTTGTTCAGGCGAGAGGGGGCGACATGGCCTCCGCCACAGCCCGCCATCAGGGCGTGACAAGCTCGTGCCGGATTTCGCGGCGCAGTCCCGAAACCAGGCTTCTGGCGGTCAGCGCCAGCGCCGCCCGCAACTCCGGTGACAGGTCTTTCGATGCGCCGGAACCTGCCGCCAGTGCCTGGCTCGCAAGTCTGTCGATGAGCAGTTCAAGCTCGCCACTGGCTACCACGCCGCCCAGGGTCTTTTCGATGGCCGGGCCGGGATCGAAACCCTGGGCCGACCCGGAGGCAATGCTGGTGGCAAAGCTTGCCAGCAAAGAGGTCGCAATCCGGCTCAAAGCGCTTTGTAGTGCGGGGTCAAGGCTCGTCACCGCCGCAGGCACAGGCACCGTGCCAGCGCCGACGGCAGGATCGGCCGCTTGCGCGGGCGCCATGGCGGCGAGCGCCAGCGTCATGATGGTGCAAGGAACTGCCCTGCGAGCTGCCTTGATCATTGCTTCCTCCGTTGTGTCAACGCCGCAGGCAATGGCGCCGGCGGCAGCTTATTTGTTGAACATGCCCTGCAACATGCCCAGCGCATTGCCCATATCGAACGAGTCTTCGACTTTGCCTGCCGGCGTGAGCTTGTCCACCACCTGTGGCAGCAATTCACTTAAACGTCCGGACACGTCTTCGGATGACATGCCGAATTTCGCGGCCAGATCGCCCAACGCGGAGCCGCCCAGGACGCTCTTGATCTGATCGCCCGAAATCGGCAGATTCTCGCCGCTACCAACCCATGATGCGGCCGCCTCGCCCAAACCCTTGTCCTTGAACGACTGCAGCAGCCCGCCGAGCCCGCCTTCGTGCTGTGATACCAGTGCCAAAACGCCCTGCAGCAGCGAGCTTTGACCACCGCCCTGGCCTGATGACATGGCCTGGCCGGCGATTTGCGTGATTGAATCGAGTAGTCCCATTAAATCTCCGTTAGATGGAATGGCACTTACTTAGGCAAAAAGCAGCAGACAACGTGAAAATTTCGTCATTCCCGAGTAGTCGGGAATCACGGTTTCTCGCGTTGCAACAGCTTGGA
>JAYTDE010000094.1:0-2328 GCA_043736195.1 Burkholderiales bacterium
TGCACCACCAGCAGCATCGGTGCGCTGGCAAGCATGGTCACGGGCGCAAAGTCCTTGATCGGGTCGAACGGCAGCTTTCCAAGTCCAGCGTTGATCGCGATGGTGTTGGCGGCCATCACCAGCGTGTAGCCGTCCGGCGCTGCCTTGGCCACAGCATCGGCGCCGATGTTGCCACCGGCGCCCGGCCGGTTCTCGACCACCAGTGATTGCCCGAGGGCCTCCGAGACGCGCGGCGCAAGCGCACGCGCCAGGATGTCGGTGCCGCCTCCCGGCGCATAGGGGACGATGAGTCGCACTGCGCGGGCAGGGTATGGTTGGGCTACTGTATCGGGGACCCACGCGTTAAGAAGTAGCACGCATGCGAGCATCACGTAGCTCGACGCGGCCCGCGATTTTTTTGTTTGTCCGTCCCGTATCATGCCGCCCCTCGTCGATGATGCGAATAGGTGTGCAGCGCCGCTTGCCTATTTCGCGAAATAGCGAACTCCGTCCAGACCGGCGAAGTCCGCGTCTTGCGTCCATACGGTCGCACCCAGTCGCCGCGCGGTGGCATAGATCAGGCTGTCGGCCAATGGCAGGTCGAGGCGCGACGCCTCGAGCGCGATACTGGCGTCGAGTTCAACGATACGGCCGGACTCCAGTGCGGCCGCCACTTGCAGTACAGCGTCTTCGCCGCGTTCGCGCCGTACCTTCTTGCATACCTCATAAAGAATGATGGCAGGAACAATCAGGTTCCCGATGTCCTCGATCGCGGCCGCGAATAGCTTGGCGCGCGCCGTGTCGGCGAAATACTCCAGCCACGCCGACGAATCGACGACATTCAGGCTCACAGGCGATCTTTCTCGCGCTCAATGGCGGTATCCATGCCCTTGAGAAAACCGCGCAGGCTTTTCATTGAACGCACCGGAATCAGCTCGACCCGGCCGGCATACGAAACCACCCGCAACTTTTCCCCTGGCATAAGGCCCAGCAACTGGCGAACCTGTTGCGGAATGACAACCTGGAATTTCGGCGAAAGTGTGACAGTACTCATATCGATAGCCATCTCGTGTGATGAACGTCTGATCGATTATAACTCCAGCTAAGCCTCACGCATCGGGCCGACGCGGCGTCGCGGATACTACCCGCAACGATGGTTCGCCACTTGTCACACGTCTGCGGCCGTTCGCCGTTTCAAGCAGAAGCGCGCCATCCGGTTCAACGCCAAGCGCGATGCCATCGATCAGCGCGGCGGCCGCGGCGGACATGGCCACAGGGTGGCCCGCAAACGCGTGCCGCATATTCCATTCCGATGCGAACGGAGCGAAGCCGTCGGCCGCAAAAGTGCGCAGCACAAGCGCCAATTCCTCAAGCACCAGCGCCAGTACACGATTGCGCGAACCCGTGACGCCCAGAGAAGCAAGATCGGCAATCGGCTGGTCGATGCGTGCCGCGCCCGAACCCAGGCGCAGATTCAGCCCGATGCCGATGACCGCGTGGACCGGCCCGTTTGACGGGCCGGCGATCTCGATCAGAATGCCACCCAGTTTCGCCCAGCCGGCGTCGCGCGGGACCAGAAGATCGTTCGGCCACTTGAGCATCACGCCGACAGCGCCGCAGCGGTCAAGCGCACGCGCCACGGCCAGCCCGACGGCCAGGCTCAGGCCGGAAAGCGATGCTGCCCCACCTGCAAACTTCCACAAGAGGGAAAAAGCCAGGCTACCCCCGACAGGCGCGTGCCAGACGCGGCCGCGGCGACCGCGCCCCGCGGTTTGCAGTTCGGCGACCAGTACCTGTCCTGATGGCAAGCTTGCGACCGCGGCGACCATGTCGGCGTTGGTCGATGCCGTGACGTCCACCACATGTATATCGAACGCCCTGCGCACCGCGAGCGGCAAGGCCCGCGCAATGACATCAACGTCCATTGCGTCGAACGGACGCGCAAGCAGCAATGCGTCAGCCGACGTGCGGCTGATACCGGCGTCGACGGCTTCAGGCGTTGCCAGCGCAGCCCCGATTGCATCGTATGTAACAGCCAGTGTGTGCGCCAGCGATGCAATTCCGACCGGCGTGCCGGCCTCTACTGCACGCAGCATACGTACCAGGAGGTTCAGCGATTCAAGTTGAGAACCTTGTTGCGTATCGGGCATGGCGCATTCTAGGCCAGCCCGTTTGCTACACTCAGCCGTTCGGCTTCAGGCTCCACGGGCCGAAAGCCAAGCGCCTGTGTCACCGCACCGCTGGCAGGGCAAAACTTTAGGAGCAAGGGTGCGCGATGATGAGAATGCGCGACCCGCCGGGCAATGTCCGAATCGACTTCCCAACCAAGCCTCGAACTGGACCACGGTG
>JAYTDE010000095.1:0-1923 GCA_043736195.1 Burkholderiales bacterium
CCGCGCAGGATGTCGCCGGTGGCCGGGTTTTCGACCTTGATCACCTGCGCGCCCTGGAGCGCCAGATAGTGCGAGGCGGTCGGCCCGGCGATCACATGCGAGAGATCGATGATGCGGATGCCTTCGAGTGCGTTGAGTGACATGGTTTATTCAGCCTTGGCGCCGGAAATCTGGATCAGCCTGGCCCACTTGCCGGTCTCGGCCTTCATGAAGGCGGCGAATTCCTCGGGTGATGCGGACAATTCGACCTCGGAACCACCGGCCTGGTACTGGGCGCGCAGGGCGGGATCGGCCATCGCCTGCCGGGTCGCCGCGAACAGCTTCGCGATCACCGGTGCCGGCGTGCCCGCCGGGGCCCACACGCCGCCCCAGGATTCCTGCACGAAAAGTTCGTCACCGAACAGTTCCTTCAAGGTCGGCACATCGGGCAGCGAAGGCAAGCGCTTCGGACTGCTCACCGCCAGTGCGCGCGCCTTGCCCGCCTTCACATGCGGCACGCCGGTACCGACAATCGGAAACGCGAACTGGATCTGCCCGCCCAACAAGGCCGGCATGATTTCAACCGAGCCGCGATACGGCACATGGGTGGCGGAGAGGGCGCGCAGGCTGACGAAAGTGGCGCCGGCGATGTGCGCGGCGGTGCCGACGCCGCCCGAGCCGTAGTTGAATTTGCCGGGGTTGGCCTTGATCGCTTCTTCAAGTTCCTTCGCCGACTTGATCGGCGAATCGGCGGTCACGATCAACACCACCGGCGCGGTATTGGTGATGCTGATCGGAATGAAGCTGCTCAAGGGGTCGAACTTGGCCGCCGGGCGCAGGATTTTCTGCACCACCTGCGAGACCGAACCGGCCAGCAGCGTGTAGCCATCGGGCGCCGCCTGCGCCACCACTTCAGCGGCCACGATGCCGGCGGCACCGACGCGGTTCTCGACCACCACCGTACCGCCCAGCGCTTCGGCCAGTTTGGGCGCCATCTGGCGCGTCTGCACATCCGGCCCGCCGCCGGCGGCGAAGGGCACGATGATCTTCACCGGGCGCGATGGATAGGCTTGTGCGAGGCTGGCGCCGGCGGCAAGGCCCAGCGCGAACGCAGCCAGCAGATGATGCAAACGCATGAATGTCTCCCTGTTGATTTCGCGTGCGTTGCCAGATCGACCGCGACCGCGCTTGGCCTCCAAGCATAAGCCAGTCCGTGCAAATCCGCAGTGTCGCCGGTTCCAGTCAAATTGGCGCGACAATACAGCCCGGCAATACCTTGGCTGGCGGAGTAGTTCCGCTGCCATACAGGAAAACCTCATGACCGACCACCAGCCCGCCACCGGGCCGATGTGCTGGACCCGCGAATCCGTGGGGCCGCCGAAACTCTTCGCACTGACCCTGGATGCGCCGGCGCGCGGCGAACTGGCCGCCGCTGTGCGCCGCTTAGGCGCTGCCGGCCGGCTCGACGTGCCGCATCTTCTCAAGCGCGCCGACTTCGATTTACCGGCGCTCAACCGTCGTGTCGACCGCGCCGTGGAAGAAGTCAAAAGCGGGCGCGGCTTCGCATTGCTGACCGGCCTGCCGTGTGAAGGCATGACCCTGGCCGAATTCACCGCCGCCACCTGGATCGTCGGCACCCGCTTCGGCGAGGCCTTGTCGCAGAATGCGCGCGGCGATCTGGTGACCCAGGTGATCGATGCCAGCAACGCCGACCCCACCCCGCGCATGTACCGCAGCAACCTCGAACTGCGCCTGCACAGCGACATCACGGCAATGATCGCGCTGGCCTGCTGGCAGCCGGCGCAAAGCGGCGGGCTTTCCTTCCTCGCGTCAGCAGCGGCAATCCACAACCAGATTCTGGCGCGCGCGCCGCACCTGCTCGAACCGCTCTACAGGGGCTTTCATTACCATCGCCTGGGCGAGGAAGGGCCGGGCGATGAACCC
>JAYTDE010000096.1:0-9126 GCA_043736195.1 Burkholderiales bacterium
CTGACCTCACTCTCCCCCCTTCAAGGGGTGAGTTGGAGGGGGGAACAGGATCGCACAGATACTACCAACACGCCGAAATTCCCCATCCCCACCCCGGCCCTCCCCTTCAAGGGGAGGGAGATTTCGCTTGGCTGAACACTGTGGCTAATCAGGTGATTTTAATCGTCAGGAGTGCGCCCTTACGCGCCGACCGATCCGCCTGCCGCGCCGCTGGTCACGCGGGCCACTTGCCAAAACTTGAGCTACTTGGGCGCGCCCATCAGCGCATCGGGAAGCCATGTCACCGTCACCGGAAACACCGTGATGATGCCGATGCACACGAGAAGGCAGAAGAAGAACGGAATCGCCGCCCGCGCGATCACGTTGCTGTCACGGCCGGTCATGTTCTGCAGCACGAAAAGGTTGAAGCCCACCGGCGGCGTGACTTCCGCGATTTCGACTAACAGCACCACAAAAATGCCGAACCAGACCAGGTCGAAGCCGGCCTTCTGCACCATCGGAATCACTACCGTGGCGGTCAAGACGATCATCGAAATGCCGTCCAGTGCCGTGCCCAGGATCACATACACCACCGAGAGCATCAGGATCAGCATGTAGGGGCTCAACTGCAGGGCATCGACCCAGTTCGCCAGTTCGCGCGGCACGCCGGTGAAGGCCATCGCCATCTTGAGGAACGAGGCCCCCGCCAGGATGAAGGTGATCATGCACGAGACGCGCGTCGCACCCATCAGGCTGGCCCAGAAATTCTCCCAGGTGAGCGACTTGCTGTTCCAGGCGATCGCAAGCGAGCCCAGCACGCCATAGGCGGCGCATTCGGTGGCGGTGGCCCAACCAGCCACCAGCACCCAGACGATGAATATGATCAGCAGGGTGCAGGGGATCAGGTTGCCGGACTTCCTGATCTTCTCCATGAACGGCATGGGCGGGCCGGGCGGTGGCGTTTTTTCGGGATACATCAGCGCCCAGATGATGATGTAGCCGGAAAACAGCGCCATCAGCATCAGGCCCGGAATGAAACCGGCCAGAAAAACCCGGATGATCGAGGCGTCGGCGGCCACCGCGTAGACCACCATGGTGATCGAGGGCGGGATCAATATTCCCAGGGTACCGGCGGTGGCCAGCGACCCCAACGCGGTTTTTTCGTCATAGCCGCGCTTGAGCAGTTCCGGCAGGGCCACCTTGGCGATGGTCGAGCAGGTGGCGGCGGACGAACCCGAGACCGAACCGAAAATGCCGCACCCGAGGATGTTCACATGCATCAGGCGGCCGGGTATCTTGTCCACCCAGGGCGCCAGGCCTTCGAACATCTGCTCCGAGAGCTTGGTGCGAAACAGGATCTCGCCCATCCAGATGAACATCGGCAGCGCCGCCAGCTCCCACGAGGCGGAGGAGCCCCACATGGTGGTGAAGAGATTGGGGCCGGGCGGCCGATCGGTGAAAAAGAACAGGCCGCAGTAACCGACGATCGCCAGGGTCAGCGCGATCCACACGCCGCCGCACAGAAACACCATCAGTACGGCAAGCAGGATGGCGCCGATGTAAATGGTGTCCATTTACACGTCCTCCGAGAAATCGCCGCGGGCGTGGCGTTCTTCGACCGCGGTCACATAACGCGGGCGCCTGCCGGAGAGAACGAACAGCAGTTCATCGACCAGCGCCACCGCCAGCAAGACCGCGCCGATAGCGAAGCTCAATTGCGGGATCCACAGCGGAATCGCGATCAGCCCGTTGGCCATGTCCTGCAGTTGCCAGCTTTCGCGCACCGAAAACAGCACCCAGTAGGCCAGGTAGCAGCAGGCCACCGTGCCCACCAGCAGGGCCAGCACTTCGGCGACGTGCCGCAAGCGCGGCGAGAACTGCTCGAAGATCAGCGTCATGCGCACCATGTCACCGTGTTGAAAGGTATGGGCCATGCCGAGGAAAGCCGCCGCCGCCGCCAGCCACGACACCACATCATCGGTGCCGCCGGTACGCAGGCCCAACTGGCGCATGCCGGTGGTTGCGATCATGATCAGGAAGATCGCCAGCACCGACAGGCCGGCGGCATAGCCGGCGATATCGTAGATCTTGGTCAGGATTTTTCGCATCGGGCTCTCGTGGCGAGTGGGAAAACGGCAATCGGCTGGCGGAAGACAAGCGAACATGGCCGACGCCAGGCAGCAGCGACGTCCAGACATGGTACGCACGAACAGTGCCCGGAACCGGCGCGACTTTCGTGCACTTGCGCCGCTCCGGTCGATCGATTCAAACCACCCGCGCCAAGCTGGCAATCACCCGCCGCCTGATCGACCGCAAACATCGGAGCATACAGCACCACCCTGGTGCGAGAATCGCATCCATTTCGTGCCCGCCGGCTGCACGGCCAGTCACAGGCAAGCCGCTGCCAGCCAATCAACGCGGCACGCGTCTTGCTGTTAGTTTTGCTGTTAGTTTTGCTGATAGAGTTGCCGTACAGCGATGTTTCAAACCCTGCCTGCACGCCGCAACGGTCAACCCGACATTCCCTGAGGAAACCAGCATGACCGATCTTTTAGCCGCGACGCGCTTAGCCCTTGCCTTCTGCGTCGCTGCCGCATTGCCGCTGGCCGCGCAGGCCCAGACCAAATGGTTCATGCCGACCCCGTTCCAGGACACCAACTACCACACCATCAATGCGCGCGCCTTTGCCGCCGACGTTCAGAAGGAGTCCAGGGGGCAACTGGATATCGTTGTGCATTCCAACGCGTCGCTCTTCAAGATGCCGGAGATCAAGCGCGCGGTGGTCACCGGCCAGGCGCAGATCGGCGACATCCTGCTGGCCTCCTACGGCAACGAAGACCCGTTTTTCGAGGTCGACGGCATTCCGTTCCTGGTGCAGGGCTTCGACGAGGCGCGCCGGCTCTACGACTTGACCAAACCCTATATCGAGCGGCGCATCGCGCGCCAGGGCCTGATGCCGCTGTATTACGTGGTGTGGCCGGGCCAGGCGATTTATGCCAAGACGCCGCTCATGACCACGGCCGACTTCAAGGGGCTCAAGTTCCGCACCTACAACCCGGTCACCTCGCGCTTCGCCGAATTGCTGGGTTCAGTGCCCACCACCGTGCAGGCGCCGGAAATCTCGCAGGCGTTTGCCACCGGCATCGCCAACACCATGATCACCTCCGGCTCCACCGGTGTTGATACCCAGGCCTGGGAATACTCGAAGTATTTCTACGACCTGCGCGCCATGCACAACAAGAGCCTGACCTTCGTCAACGAAAAGGCCTTCAAGGCACTCGAACCGGGCTTACAGAAAGTGGTACTCGAAGCGGCGGCGCGCGCTGAAAAGCGCGGCTGGGAAATGGCCGCCAAGAGTGGCGACGAAACCGCCGCCGTGCTGGCCTCCAAGGGCATGCTGGTGCAGCCGGGCAGCCCGCAACTGGTGGCAGGACTCAAGGCCATCGGCAAGCAGATCGCCGAGGAATGGGGCAAGAAGGCCGGCGCCGACGGCGACGCGATTCTCAAGGCCTTGAAGTAGTCGCGCCACCTTTCAAGCCGCCGGGCGCCAGGCGCCCGGCACCGACCATGACGTCAGTGCTTGCGCGTCGCCAACACGGGGCGCGCTACACTTTGCCCGATTCGCTTATAAGCCAGGAGGGGCGATGCCCTTGAAATTCGAGCAGCAAGTCACGTTCCTGTACGTCAAGGATCTTGAGAAGAGCAGCGCCTTCTACGAGCAAACCCTGGAACTCGAACTGGTGTTGAGCCAGGGCGTCGCCAAGATCTATCGCGTGGGGCCGGGCGACGCCTTCCTCGGCATCTGCCTTTCCTCAACCGTGCAACAAGCGCCCCAGGCCGACCGCGCCCCACTGGGAGTGATCTTCACTTTCGTCACGCAGGATGTCGATGGCGCTTACGAAACGCTCAAGGCAAAAGGCGTGGCGTTTGAAAAAGTGCCGGCGGTCAACCAGCAATACCAGATCTACAACTGCTTTTTCCGCGATCCCGACGGCTACCTGCTGGAGATTCAGCGCTTTATGTCACCGCAATGGCCGCGGCCGCGGCATTGAATCGCCCGTTCGACCTCGCTTGGGTACGCGGCCAGTTCGAGGGGCTGGGTGACGAGAGCGTGCTGTTCGACAATTCGGGCGGCAGCCAGATTCTCTCCAGCGTGGCCACACGCATCGCCGACTGGTATCGCAAGAGCAATGTGCAATTGGGCGCCAGCTATGGCCGCTCACAGTTGGCGAGCCAACGCCTGCAGCAGGCGCAAGCCGCACTGGCGCGGCTGATCGGCGCGGCGCACCCGGCCGAGGTGGTGGTCGGGCCATCGGCCACGCAACTGGTATTCAATCTTTCGCAGGCCCTCGCGCAGGGGTTTGTGGCGGGCGACGAGATCATCGTTTCGGCCGCCGATCACGCCGCCAATGTCGGCCCATGGCAGCGCCTGGCGGCACGCGGCATGCTGATCCGCTTCTGGCCGGTCGATCGCGCGACCGGCCGCCTCGACGCGCAAGCACTCGAAGCGCTGTTGACCCCGCGCACCCGGCTGGTCTGCTTCACCCATTGCTCCAACGTGCTGGGCGCGATCGAACCGGCCGCGCTGTGGGTCAAGCGTATCCATGCCGCCGGTGCGCTGGCGCTGGTGGACGGCGTGGCGTTCGCCCCGCATCGCCAGGTCGACGTTGGTGCCATCGGCGCGGATTTTTATGTGCTGAGCCTGTACAAGGTGTTCGGGCCGCATCTGGCCTTGCTGCATATCGATCATGCGGTGTTCCGCAATCTGCCCGGCATCAACCACCCCTTCATCAGCGAAGACGACCTGCCCTACAAGCTGCAGCCCGGCAATGCCAATTACGAACTCACCTGGGGCGCCGCCGGCATTCCCGACCACCTGCAGGCGCTGGGACACGGCGATCTGGCGGCCGGCTGGCAGACAATAGCGGCGCACGAATCAATGCTGGTGGCGCGCCTGCTCGACTGGCTTTCGACCAAACCGGGTGTAAAGGTGATCGGACCGGCGAGCGCTGACGCCGCTGTGCGGGTGGCGATTGTCAGCTTCACCGCGCGCGGCCGGCGCCCGGCCGCTCTGGTGGCAGCCACCGATGCGGCCGGCATCGGCATTCGGCACGGACATTTCTACAGCCCGTGGTTGATCGATGCGCTGGGATTGGCCGCAGCAGGTGGCGTGGTCAGGGTATCGATGGCGCATTACAACAGCATGGCCGAGGTGGAGCGCCTGATCGGCGCGCTCGATCCCTTGCTCGACTGAACCGCGACTGCCGCGCTCACCCGATGTTGGGCGGGCGACGGCGGGGCGGTGCAGCGGATCGGGCCAATGCCCAATCCGCCTACGAGCTCTTGCTTAAGACCGCGTTATTTCGGATGCTCGCCATCCTTCATGCGGGTTTGCCAGTTGGCCAACTGCTGCTCGGCGGCGTCCTTGGTGACGCCATAGGCTTCCTGGATCTTGCCGGCGAGCATATCGCGCTTGCCGGCGATCACATCGAGCTGATCGTCGGTGAGCTTGCCCCACTGCTGCTTGGCATTGCCCTTGAATTGTTTCCAGTTGCCTTCGATACGATCCCAGTTCATTTTCATTTCCTTTGAATTGCTTGTTTACCCGGACGGCAGGTTTGCCGCTCCGGCATCGCGTACGCTCATGGCTCCACCTGATTAGCCACATTGTTCAGCCAGGCGAAATCTCCCTCCCCTTCAAGGGGAGGGCCGGGGTGGGGATGGGAAATTTCGGCGTGTTGGTAGTTTCTGTGCGATCCTGTTCCCCCCGCCAACTCCCCCCTTGAAGGGGGGAGAGTGAGGTCAGTACGTGCCTTGGCATGCGGGCTGAACCTGGTGGCTAATCATGTGGCTCCATGTGCCCATGGCCGCAATGGGTTGCCGACAGTGCCGCGCAATGCTTGAAGCGCGCGGCCTTGTGGCGCATCCGGCCTACCTGAGGCGCATGTCGTTCTTGACCGAGGTCACGCCCTTGATGCCGCGTGTAACCAGCACCGCCTGGGTCATCGCCGCGTTGGTACTGACGAAGCCGCTCAACTGCACCGCACCCTTGAAAGTCTCGACATTGACTTCCGTCGCCTTGACGCCCGGATCGTCGACCAGCGCGGCCTTGACCTTGGTGGTGATCCAGGCGTCGGATACGTACTCGCCCGGGGTCTCCTGGTTGGCGGGAACGGTGGAGACGCAGCCTCCCACCACCACCAGGGCAGCGGCGAGCAGCAGGGTTGCAAATCGATGATTCGAATTCATGGCAAAACCTCCGGGTCAGGGTTGACGTGCAATGCACCGCGCCTGGTTTGGCGGGGCGTGATGCGATTGTTCGCCGATCGCTTCGCCGCTTCCGTGCGCTTGCGTACATACCGCGTCGCCCGCTTGCACTACCGTCGCGGCATTCATGACAGTCGCCGAACAACCGAGCGCAGGCATCGCCCAGACCACACCGCAGTTGCTGGTGCTGTCGGGGCCCTGGACCGCGCGCGGCTGCGCGACGGTGGCGCCGCAGCTTGACCTTCTGCAGGTGTCCGGCGCAGGGCCGGCGAGCATCGACGCCAGCGCCATCGCCGCGCTCGACACCGCCGGCGCCTGGCTGCTGCACAAGCTGCTGCTGCGCCTGCGTGGTGAGGGCGTGCTCATCACCGTACACGGCCTGCAACCGCGCTTCGCGCGCCTGCTGCAGGCGGTCGAGGCGCACGTCGCCACGCAGATAGGCAAGCCCGCGGCGGCGGCGCCGCGCGCGCCGGCACTGCTGGAGCGCGTCGGCCGGGCGGCGCTCGGTGCACGCGAGGAGGCCGTCGGCCTGCTCGGTTTCCTTGGCGAGTCCGCGCTTGCGCTCCTGACCAGCGTGCGGCATCCGGCGCGCCTGCGCTGGCGCCCGCTGCTCTACAACATCCGCAGCGCCGGCTTCGATGCCCTGCCGATCGTCGGCCTGCTGTCGTTCCTGCTTGGCATCGTGGTCGCCTATCAGGGCGCCGACCAGTTGCGCCGCTACGGCGCCAATATCTTTGTCGCCGATCTGGTCGGCTTGTCGATGCTGCGCGAGTTCGCGCCGCTCATCACCGCCATCATCATCGCCGGGCGCTCGGGTTCCGCCTACGCCGCGCAGATCGGCACCATGGCGGTGACCGAAGAGATCGACGCCATGCGCACCATCGGCATCGCGCCGATGGAACTATTGGTATTGCCGAAAATCATCGCGCTCGTGATTGCCATGCCGCTCCTGACGGTATTCGCCGACGCGCTGGGGGTATTTGGCGGCATGCTGATGGCGCGTGCGCAGCTGGGCGTCACCTTCCCGGAATTTCTCGATCGCTTCGCCAAGGCCGTCAGCATCACCGCCTACCTGGTCGGCATCGGCAAGGCACCGGTATTCGCCGCCATCATCGCCGTGGTCGGCTGCTACCAGGGCTTTCGCACCAGGGGCGGCGCCGACCAGGTCGGCCGCCAGACCACCAGGAGCGTGGTGCAGTCGATCTTCCTGGTGATCGTAGCCGACGCCCTGTTCTCGGTGGCCTTCAGTGCGCTGGATTTGTAAGATGCCCGCCGCCATCGAACTTGCGGGCGTCACAACGCGTTTCGGCGAACATGTGGTCCATGCGGGCATCGACCTGGCCGTGCGGCAAGGCGAGATCTTTGCGCTGATCGGCGGCAGCGGCTCCGGTAAATCGACCCTGCTGCGCGAAATGATCCTGCTCAAGCGACCCGATGCCGGCACCATCAAGGTACTGGGCATCGACCTGGATGGCTTGGCCGACGATGCCGCCACCGCGCTGCGCCGCCGCCTGGGCGTGATGTTTCAGCATGGTGGCCTGTTCGGATCGCTCACCGTCACCGAAAACATCGGCCTGCCCTTGCGCGAGCACAGTGCGCTCGATGGCAGGCTGATCGACGAGATCGCCGCCTGGAAGCTCGCCATGGCCGGGCTCGCGCCCGCGGTCGGCGCGCAGTATCCGTCCGAGTTGTCAGGTGGCATGCTGAAACGCGCTTCGCTGGCACGCGCCCTCGCGCTCGACCCGGAACTTTTGTTCCTCGATGAGCCCACCGCCGGCCTCGATCCGCAAAGCGCGGCCGGGGTCGATGAGCTGGTGCGCGAACTGCGCGACCTGATGGGCCTGACCATCGTCATGATCACCCACGACCTCGACCTCTTGTGGCAAGTCGCCGACCGTGTCGCCGTGCTTGGCGAGGGCCGGGTGCAAGCCGTCGGCAGCATGGCGGAATTAGCGCAGGTCGAGCGCCCTGCGGTGCGCCAGTTCTTCGACGGCCCGCGCGGCCGTGCCGCCCACCAGCAGGCGGGGCAAGCGGCCGGCGCCGCGCCCGCCAACCCCGGGAGAGCGTGATCGAAACCAAGGTGAACTACACGCTGGTGGGCGCCTTCGTCGTAGTCCTTGGCGCGGCCTTGATCGGCGGCGTGCTGTGGCTCGCCGCGGGCGGCGCGTTCCAGAAGCGCTACGACCTGTACCTGGCGATCATGGAAGAATCGGTGGCCGGCCTCAACCTGAACGCGCCTGTCAAGTACAACGGCGTCGATGTCGGCAAGGTACGTTCGATCGACCTCGACCCCGCCAACCCGGAGCGGGTCAACCTGCTGTTCGCCATCGAACGCGGCACACCGGTCAAGGCCGATACCGTGGCGGTCCTGAAGACCCAGGGCCTGACCGGCATCGCCTATGTGGAGCTGAGCGGCGGCGCCCGCAACGCGGCGCTGCTTACGGCCGAGGCCGGCGCCCAGTACCCGGTGATTCGCACCAAGGCGTCGCTGGCCGCGCGTCTGGAAAACGTGCTAACCACGGTTCTGGCCAAACTCGACAGCACCTCCACTTCCGTCAATGCGCTGCTGAGCCCGGAAAACCAGGCGGCCTTCAAGAGCACGCTGGCCGATATCGCCAGCGTGGCGCGCACCATCGCCGCACGCAAGGAAACGCTCGACGCCGGCATCGTCGCCGCCGCCCGCACCTTCGACAACGGTGCGCGCGCGACCGCGCAACTTGCGCCGGTGATCGAGCGCATCGGCCGCGGCGCCGCGGCGGTGGAAAAAATGGGCGACCAGGCCGCGGCTGCCAGCACCCAGGCCGCCGACACGGTGGCCTCGGTGGGCGCCGACATCAAGCGATTCAGCGCCGAAACCCTGCCCGAACTGGAACGCCTGCT
>JAYTDE010000097.1:0-1721 GCA_043736195.1 Burkholderiales bacterium
GTGCTCAAGGACCATACTCGCATCATCATGCGCGAGATCGGCCGCGCTTTAGTCGAGGTCGAAAACAGGATCGGCATCTCCGGCCACACCGACGCCGCACCCTTTCCGGGCGGCGAGCGCGGCTATGGCAACTGGGACCTTTCGGCCGATCGCGCCAACGCGGCGCGGCGCGAACTGATGGCCGCCGGTCTGCCTGAGAAAAAGATTCTGCGCGTGGTCGGATTGGCATCGTCGGTACCGTTCAAGCCCGCGGACCCGCTGGATGCGACCAACCGGCGCATCAGCATCATGGTGCTCAATCGCGAAGCCGAAGAAGCCATCACCCGGGAAGGACCGGCGCAGGATGTCGGCAGTGCGCAGGCGGCCAGCGAAGCGCTGGCACCGACGGCGCTGGCGCCGCGTGCGATGTCGGTCACGCCGGTGGAGCCGATGCCGGCGGCGCCGGGTTCGACTTCGCTGTTGCGTGCTCCGATTCGCTGAATCCCTGCCGTAAACACGCACAGCGCGGCAAGCATTTCCAGCGATCCAGCCGGTTTCAACACACCACCCATAACCAGATGGAGGACCCCATGGGCCACAGCGACTATCAACTGATGAACATGATCGACCAGAAGGCCAGGCTTGCCGGCTCGAACAAGATGGAACTTCTGCTGTTTTCACTTGGCGGGCGCGAAAACTTCGGGATCAATGTATTCAAGGTGCGCGAGGTGTGCGAAACCACGGCGATCACCAAGACGCCGAACATGCCGACCGGGGTCGAGGGAATCATCTCCCTGCGCGGCAGCATCCTGCCGGTGATCGACCTGGCGGCTTGCCTGGCGATGCCCTTCGATGGCCCGCGCACCAAGCTGATCATCACCGAATTCTCCAGCCACACCCAGGCATTCCTGGTGGCGGACGTCGACCGGATTGTGCGCATCGACTGGGATCAGGTGAAAACGCCGCAAAGCGTGGCGGCCAATTCGCTCGGCCTGATCACCGCGATCACCGAGCTGGCCGACGGCAAGCTGGTGTCGATTCTCGACGTCGAGCAAATTCTGTCGAACGTCATCGGCGAGGATGTGGTGCCCGACATCGAGGCTTACGAGTCGGAAAAACCGGTGTCGATTTTCTTCGCCGACGATTCCGGGATAGCGCGCAAGAAGATCATCGAGGTGCTCGACAAGATGAAACTGCCCTACCAGTATGCGCAGAACGGCAGCGAAGCATGGGAGAAGCTGAAGGCGATCGCCGCGCGCGCCGATCAGGAAGGCAAGACGGTGCGCGAGTCCATCGGCCTGATCCTGACCGACGCCGAAATGCCGGAAATGGATGGCTACGTGTTGACCCGGCATATCAAGGACGACAAGCGCTTCGAAGGTATTCCGGTGCTGATGCACTCGTCGCTGTCGTCGGTGGCCAACCAGAAGCTCGGCCAGCAGGTGGGCGTGGATGCTTATTTACCCAAGTTCAATCCGCAAGACCTGGCCCGCATGCTGACCAGCATGTTGCAGAAAGCCTGAACAAGGAACCCCAATGAGCACAGACATGAAATTCCTGATCGTCGATGATTTCTCGACCATGCGCCGTATCGTGCGCAACCTCTTGAAGGAAATCGGCTACACCAACGCGGACGAGGCTGAAGACGGCCAGGCGGCGCTGGCCAAGCTCAAGAACGGCAAGTTCGAATTCGTCGTGTCCGACATCAACATGCCGAACATGAATGGATTCGAACTGCTGAC
>JAYTDE010000098.1:0-3002 GCA_043736195.1 Burkholderiales bacterium
CTGGCGACCTACGCCGACCTGGTGAGGCTTGGCAAGGTGCGCCATATCGGCGCGTCGAACTACAGCGCGGAGCGCCTGCGCGAAGCACTCGCGGTAAGCCGCAAAAATCGCCTGCCAGCCTACATCAGCCTGCAGCCCGAGTACAACCTTTACAACAGGGCCGCCTACGAGACCGCGCTTGAACCCCTGTGCCGGCAACACAACGTCGGGGTCATCGGCTACTACTCGCTGGCCAGCGGGTTTTTGACCGGCAAGTACCGAAGCAGCGCCGATGCGGGAAAAAGCCCGCGCGGCGGGCGCGCCTTAAGCTATCTCGACGCCCGCGGCCTGGCGATTCTGGCGGCACTCGATTGCGTGGCGGCACGCCGCCGCGCCAACCCGACGCGCGTGGCACTGGCCTGGCTGATGGCGCGTCCCGGCGTGACCGCACCGATCGCCAGCGCCACCAGCCTGGATCAATTGCATGACCTCATCGAGGCCGCCCGGCTGGTGCTGGAGCGGGACGATATCGCGTTGCTCGATCGCGCCAGCGCGCCCGGCGCCAGCGCGACCTGAACGGCTGGCACCACACTGGAGACGAATCGATGATGCGTCGACTTTTTCTGGCGGCCATGGCCACCATTGCCTGCCTGCACGGTGCCGCGTTCGCCCAAACGTATCCAACCAAGCCGGTGCGCATCGTGGTGCCATTCCCGCCCGGCGGCGGCACCGACATCGGCACCCGCATCCTGGCGCAGAAGCTGTCCGAGGCCTGGGGCCAGTCGGTGGTGGTCGAGAACAAGGGCGGCGCGGCGGGAATTGTCGGCACCGAATTCACCGCCAAGGCGGCGCCCGACGGCTACACCCTGATGATGGGCAACATCGGTACCCATGCCATCAACGTCAGTCTTTACAAGAAGCTGCCGTACGACCCGGTGCGCGATTTCGCGCCCGTCAGCCAGGTCGCCGGCCTGCCACTATTTCTGTTGGTCCATCCTTCAGTGCCGGCCAACTCGACTGCGGATCTGGTCGCCCTGCTCAAGTCCAAACCTGGCCAGTTCGATTATTCGAGCTCCGGCAGTGGCGGCTCGATGCATGTGGCCGCCGAACTGTTCAAAAGCATGGCCGGCGTGCGTATCGTGCACATTCCCTACAAGGGCGGCGGCCCGGCGGTGGCAGACCTTATCGCCGGCCAGGTAAAGATATCGTTCGCGACCGTGCTGGAAACGCTGGGCCACGTGAAAAGCGGCAAGGTACGGGCGCTTGCGGTGACCAGCAGCCGCCGCTCCCTGGCCGCACCGGAGTATCCGACGCTAGCCGAATCCGGCTTGGCCGGTTACGAGTCGACCTCCTGGCTGGCATTGTTCGCGCCGGCCGGCACACCGCGCGAGATTGTCGCCCGCGTATCCGCCGACGCCGCGCGGGTCATGAATACGCCAGAGGTGCGCGAGCGCTTCGTGGCGCAGGGTGCCGACCCGATCGGCTCGACGCCTGAGCAATTGGCCGCGGTTCTGGCGCGCGACATCGCCAAGTATGCCAAGGTGATGAAGGACTCCGGCACCCAGCCGGAATAGGCTGCCGGTCCGCGCTTCCTGACTCGATGTTCAGCTATCGTCACGGCTTTCACGCCGGCAATCATGCCGACGTTCTCAAGCATCTGGTGCTGGTGCAGTTGTTGTCGCACATGGGCGCCAAGGACACGCCCTACACCGTGGTCGATACGCATGCCGGCGCCGGCTGCTATTCGCTGGAATCCGGCAGCTATGCCGACAAGACCGCGGAATTCGAAACCGGCATTGGCCGGCTGTGGCAGCGTCGCGACTTGCCCGGCCTGCTTGCGGACTATGTTGCCCAGATAGCGGCGGCCAACCCCGACCCCGGCTTGCGCCGCTACCCCGGTTCTCCACAGCTTGCCTTGCAGATGATGCGAGCGCAGGACCGGCTGCGCCTGTTCGAACTGCATCCGACCGAGGCGCGCGCCTTGCACGACTACTTTCGGGAAGCGGGTCGACGCGTCTCGGTGCGTCACGAGGACGGCTTTACCAGTCTGAAATCGGTGTTGCCGCCGCCGTCACGCCGGGCACTGGTGCTGATCGATCCTTCCTACGAAGACAAGACCGACTATGCGCGGGTGGTCGACATGATGCGCGATGCTCTGCAACGCTTCGCCACCGGCGTCTACGCCGTGTGGTACCCGCAGGTGCGGCGGCACGAGTCAAGTCGCTTGGCCGGGCAACTGCAGCGCCTGGCCGGAGCCAGCTGGCTGCATGTGTCGCTGACCGTGATGGCGCCACCGGCCGACGGCTTTGGCCTGTTCGGCAGCGGCATGTTCGTATTCAATCCGCCATGGCAACTGGCGGACCGGCTGCGCACGGTGCTGCCGGTATTGAAAGCCGCGCTCGCGATCGATCAACGAGCGGCGTTCGCCCTGCAAGGACAACAGCCCTGAGCCCTGGAGGCGCGGTGCATCGCAGTCGCATCGGCAGCACCGCTGTCCGCCAAACCTACGCAAAGAACCACGCCGACCACCATGACCACGCACGCCATTGAGACATCCGCACCTTTCGCACACCGCTTGTGGCGCCTGGTCAAACCCTACTTTGCCAGTGACCAGCGTATTGTCGCGCTTGGCTTCCTGGCCGCAGTGGTGTCACTGAACCTGATCGCCGTGTATGTGGACGTGCTGCTCAACGAATTCAATCGCGACTTCTACAACGCGCTGGAGCAGAAGGATTTCGCCGCATTCAAGGCGCAGCTACTGCGCTTTTCCTACCTCGCCTTCTTTTTCATCGTAGTCGCGGTGTACAAGTTTTATCTCACGCAGCTGCTCGAGCTGCGCTGGCGCGAATGGCTGACCGGGCGCTACCTCGACCGCTGGCTGGCGCAACGCGCCTACTACAAGGTCGAGCTGTTCCATCGCGCCACCGACAACCCCGACCAGCGCATCGCCGAGGATGTGCGCGCGGTCACCGAAAAAACCGTCGAGCTGACCATGGGTTTGCTGGGTTCGGTGGTGACGCTGG